>CALKEI010000150.1 GCA_938085095.1 uncultured Luminiphilus sp.
GCGAGAGCCCGCGTCCAAGGTCAAAATCACGTGTCCGGGATGCGGGGCCGTCTTTCAGGGGCGCCCCGATCAAAAAACCTGCGGCGCTACCTGTCGGTCACGGCTTTTTCGCGCCAAACAGCACAATGAGGCGCTCTCCGGGGGCGGTGTAACGACCTCGGCGGTTGAATGGGGCGCCTTGACGCCATTTTCTCCGGCAGAACTGCGGCAAAAAATGCAGCAACAGCGCTTGGCGCCGGGAGTGGAGTATTCCTGGCTGCCCGCTGCGCCGAAAAAGGTGCGCGTGCGGCGCAACCAGCAGAATACTGACCAAATGCGGCTCGATTTTGGCCGCGATGAATCACTGCCAGATCATCAGGATTGAAGGTGAGCGCGCGCGGGGCCCTCAAGAACACACGCTACAGGCAGAACGAAGCGAGTCATCTCAAATCGGCTGACATATCGAGCAGGTATAAATTCTCCGCGAATTGGCGGTGGAGCGTTGAATGTTTGTTTGACATACCCGGCAGGCCTGACCAGCGCGACTAAAAACAAAAAAGCGCGCCTTGCCATAAGTGGCGCCTTGTTTTTTTAATGCTTTGTATTGCCGTTCAGGAAGCGTCACACCCGCCAACGCATAGCTACGTTGACTGATATCGAGCGTCGTTCGAGCAAGCCTGCCGATTTGACCCTTTGTCAGATCTCGCGCCTTGTGCGCTGGATTAATACCAGCAATAAATAAAATTTCGCTGCGCAAATAGTTACCTAAGCCAGCCAAAAAAGCCTGATCAAGAAACACGGAGTTAAGCGCTCTTCCCGAAAAGGCTTTGCTTTGAAGTCGCTCAGCGACCATCCGCCAGGTTAAATCGGGGTTGAGAATATCTGGGCCAATGCGCTTCAGAAACGGGTGATCTTCAATATGCCGGGTTTCCCACACGCTGATATCTGAGGCGCTATAAAGCAGGGCACTATGTTGATCAGTGTGCAGGGCCAGCCTGAGTTGACGCTTGGTCTTGGGCAGCTTGTCACGTTTGACGACCCGCCACACACCGTAGAGCTGGTTATGCGAATAAATGGTGAAGCCGGAGTCAAAGTGTGTCAGCAGCGCTTTGCCACGGGTCTCCAGCGACAGTACTTTGCCACCTCTGAGCGGCCGAGCAAATTTTTTGAGCGGAGGCAGCCCAAACGCAATTTTTTCAATCGTTTTGCCTTTCAAGACCGCTTCAATTTTGTCCGCGGCGCGGCGTATTTCTGGCCCTTCAGGCATATGCCATAACCTTTATGCGTCTATTTTAGAGATGCCTCAGCGCCTCTCGGTCCGATGATGTGCCCGATTAATACGCGTCACATTGAGACGGGTCGCACGACTTGCTCAAGGTTACAAAAACCAGGACCCACCATCTACCATATGGGTCTGTCCTGTTACGAAACGACTCGCGTCGGATGCCAAATAGACAATAGTGCCGGTCAGATCCTCGGTTTCGAGATTTCGTGGAATCAGTTGGTTCGCCGCAATCACCGCCTTGGCTTTTTCAAATTTCTCGCCAAAGAATTCCTCGGTGCCCTCTGTCATCACGGCGGACGGCGCCACTGCATTGACGCGGATGAGGTCTGGCCCGAGCTCGCGAGCCATGCCGCGCGTCATGCCAATAACCGCGGCCTTCGAGGCCACATAGTCGAGTCCGTAGGGCAGGCCGAATACGGCAGCCAGCGAGGCAATATTGATGATGGAGCCCCCTCCACTGGCACGCATGTGTCCGACCACTGCACGACTGGTTAGCCAAGTACCCTTGATGTTGACCTGCATGACGCGATCCCATTGGTCCTCATCAAGCTGTTCGAAGCGCGCGCCTTTCAGCCCTGCATAAAGCGCAGCGTTGTTAATCAGAATATCGATACGACCGAACGCCTGCATCGCCCGCTCTGCCATGCCTTGACAGCTATCGCTGTTCGCCACATCCACGGTGGCGGCGATAGCCTGTCCTCCAGCGGCTTCAACGGCCGCAACCGATTCGCTGCAATCGTTCAGATCGGCTGCGACAACCGCGGCACCTTCTGCGGCCAAGGCCTCGACATAAGCCCGCCCAAGACCTCGGGCGGCACCGGTCACGACGGCGACTTTACCGGTCAGCTGCACTCAGTGACTCCTCCAGCAAATGGCCCAGTTGATCTGCAGTTTTGTAATAGGGCGAGTTATCGTCTAGCAACCCGCTATAGATTTCGCCGTCTTTTACAACCGCCCGGATACTATTGGCCTCCTGTAAGAGGGTAATGTCTTCCAATGGATTACCTTTCACAATGACCATGTCCGCTATTTTGCCGGCCTCTAACGTGCCGAGCCGTCCATCCGGCATAAACGCTTCTCCGCCGTGTTTTGTAGCCGCCTGCAATGCCTCGCCAGGAGAGAAGCCAAAATACTCGGTAAAGTACTCAAGCTCTTTGGCATACGTGCCGTGAGGCGTGATGTTAAGACCATAGTCACCTCCCACCAATACCCTCACTCCCACCTCTCTCATTCGTTTTACCGACACTTGAGTGGCTTCTAGCTCAGCTGCGTAGCCCTCATGCTCTCGACTGCCCGTCTCAAATCCAAAGCTCTGATAGTGTTGCAGAAAGGTAATTTCCCAGGCGACTGCCGGACCCACGAACACGCGATCGCGATGCGCCTCTAATAATTCCAATGCTTCGTTATCTAAATAATTGGCGTGCCCAATAAAATCGACGCCGCTCCGCACGGCTTGCTTCACTGCTGCGGCGGATCGCGCGTGGCAGGCTACTCGCATGCCGCGATGGTGTGCTTCCGCTACCAGCACCTCAAGCTCTTCATCGGTAAAACCCAGCACTCCGGGTTTGATGCCACCGCCAGAGGAGATCAGTTCGCCGTCGATCATGACCTTGACGACGTCTACACCGTTTTTCGACAGCGTTCGCACGGCTTTACGCACCTCCCAGGGGCCGTCGGTGATCATGCCGAGACCGTCAATTTTCAGCTGCGCGTAGTCGGGATGCAGATCAGCGTTGCTGCCGGTCGAGCCAATGTCACGCCCTCCCGCGAGGAGTCTTGGGCCCAACACATTGCCGCATTCAATGCCTTGTTTTAGGAATGCGTCCACCCGATGCACAGAGCCAAAGCTGATCGCTGAGGTGAAGCCAGATCCCAGCATGACTCGTGCATTTTGAATGGTCTTGATCATCACCTCCTCTACCGGGGATTTATCAAGTTCGAGCGGGCCGTTATTGGTGTAGGAGAGGTGTGCATGCGATTCCACCATTCCAGGCATCACAAAACAGCCTTTGCCATCCACGAGGTGGGACGGGTCCTCCGTAACCGGGTTCTGTTGAGCAGGCCCGGCGTAGACGATGTTTTTATCGTCAAAGACAACAGCCGCATCCGGGCAGAAATGATCGGCGTGCCCATTGAACAGGGAAATGTTGTGCAGCGTTATCACGATAACCTCAGCAATTTCATAGCATTTGGGGTGAGCTCTCCGACAGATGGGTCGAGCTCATCGGGTGTATCAAAGCCGCCCAGATTGGTTCCCAACACTAATTTATCAGCGTGCGCAGTGCGGCGCAGGGTGTCTTGCGCGGTCATACCTTTCACATGAGTATCGAACCACAATTTTTGCAGTTCGTGGAGAAAACCATTGTCGCGAACGCCCTCACCAACCGATGCATCGACTTTCGCCAGCTGGTCAATTTTTTCGGCAAGAAACGCAACGCTCCCTCCGCCGTGTGAGATGCAAATATCAATGTCCGGGTGACGGTCGAGCACACCGCCCAACAGTATTTGAGCGACCGCGAGCGTCTCTTCATGGGCATAACCAAGGCTAAGCGACAGATTGTGTGCCGCCAGTCGTTGATCCGTCAGCCCGCCGATGCCGTTAGTGGAGCTCGCGTGGATGAACAAAGGTACGTCGAGCGCTACAAGCTTCCGATAGAATGTATCCATCGAGGCGCAGGCGAAACCCTGAGGCGCATCGGTGCCGATCATGGCGCCGACAAGGCCGAGCGTCCCGACTGCATGGTCTAGTTCGTCGCAGGCCGCCTCTACGTCCTGTATGGGTAGCGATGCGAGTCCCCTCAATCGATCTGGCTTTTCCGCGACTTTCTGTGCCATTAACGAATTGTGTTGCCGACAAAAATCGGCCGCAACCTGGGCTTCGATACCGTGGTAGAACGTCAACGGGTTAGGCGACAGGATTTGGAGCGCAATGCCGAGTCGGTCAAGATGAGAGAGCCTGAGCTCGAGATCAGTAAAGACGGAGTCCCGGTAGGTTAGCGGCTTCATCGTGTACCCGCCTATTCGAAAAAAAGGCGTGCCGTCTCGATCGACCCCCGCTTCGGGACCATGAGCCCCTGCGGCGCCGTTCAGCTCCTCGAACACCACGTGGGCGTGAACATCTATAACCCCAGTGGTCGTCATATGATCTCGCAGAAGTACCTCGCCGTTTTCATACCTTAACAGTGCCGTGCGGATCATTCACAGCTTATTTCCAGCATGCAGTGCGCCTTTACGATTATGTGTCGTGCCAGTACCCTCCAGCCCTTTAACGAAGTTCGGTGAGTCAATATCCAGATGAATAAAGCAGTGCTCCTAGTCGCTGGTCTACTCTTTCTACCTGCAGTGATGCGGGCAGAGACGATCATTCTGAATCTTGAGGAACCCAAAGCAGATGGCACCTACACAGGCATCTCCAATTTGCGAGGCTGGGCCGTCGCTGAATCAGGCGTCGCCTCTATTGAGATCGATATTGATGGCGTTTACGCGTTTGACGTGCCGATGGGCGGCACGCGAGCGGACGTGGGCGCCGCCTACCCGGACTTCCCTGACGCCGATAAGTCGGGCTTTTCAATGGCGTTTAACTACAAGGGGCTAATGCCAGGCGAGTATCTATTCACGGCGCGAGCGATATCAAACGACGGCGGTGTGGCATTGCAGAATGCGGCGCTTACAGTCGATCGATTTGTGTCCTCCTTTATTGACGACGCCGCAAAGGTCGATACCACCACGGTATCTGAGGTGCTATTCGCCGAATCAACGCTCACTTTGAAGGGCGTGTCGGTTGAGGGGCAGCAGTGGGATGTGGCGCTAGGCTTCGACACGGCGACGCAGGGATTTGAAGTGACTGGTATCAGTGCGGTGGGGGCGTCTGGGGGTGGAGCGGCCTGTGCCGCCTCCAACTGGAGCTCGGGAGATTACGTCTTCGAACAACAGGGTGTGGAGCGTGCTTTCAGAGTGCGCGTGCCAGCCAATTATGACTCTGCGGTGTCGCACCCTTTAATTGTGGCGTTTCATGGTTGGGGCGGCGACGAAGGAGAGTTTTTGGATAACGCCACCGTGCAACGTGAGGCGGATCAGCGCGGCTACGTAGTGGTTGCGCCACTCGGGCTTGGCAAAGAAGAACCGGGTAACCGATTATCATCCTGGTCTTTTCAGGGGTCCACCACAGGACTTGATGGCGACGGCGTCAACTCCAGTGTTCCCGGCGACTCCAGCGATATTTGTGACGATGACAGTACCACCGACTACACCTATCCCTCCTGTGACGGGACTGCAGAAAATGGTTGCTCATGGACCCACTGTACCGTCGACGATGTGACCTTTGCCAACGCATTGGTCGCGGAGGTGTCGGAGAATTTATGCATCGACGCGAAACGTGTGTTCGCGGTGGGTGGCTCGAATGGGGGCATGTTTGCGTGGGATTTGGGCCGCAACGCGGCAAGCGCTGCCGTATTTAAGGGGGTGGCGGCTATCATTGGTCTTCCACATCGGGGCTTTCTAGACCCACCGGTCGCGGAGGGCGGTATGCCGGCTATTTCGGTGACCGGCTTGCGCGATCGAACGGTGCCCCCCGGTGACTGGGATCAGGACACCTATACCACTACCTCTGACGGCGATGTGTATTACTACACCGGTGCGTCGGCCATCACGCGGGTCTGGGCCGAGGCCCAGGGCTGCGATACGACCGTGCCCGCTGCGCCATTTGATGTGGGGTCAACCGAGTTCGACTGCCGAGCCTGGTCTTATTGTCAAAGTGAATCAAACTGGCCTCCGGTATTGGATTGCCGGAGTGACAGGGGTCACACCTATGGCTTGGGCCAATCGTGGCCACTGATTCTGGAGTTTTTTGACCAGTTGTAATCAAAGCTGTATACGAGAGTGCTCCACCCGGTGCATTGACACTTCGACCGATAAGGTATCTTTGACAGCATGACATTTCCTATTGAGGCAGTACGCGCGCAATTCCCATCCCTCGCCACGACGGATGCGGGGCAGCGCCGCATTTATTTCGACAATGCCGCGGGCACACAGGTGCCCCAGCAGACCATCGATCGCATCGTTGATTTCTTTCAGCGGTTTAACAGCAATACGGGGGTTTTTAACCCGACCTCGGTCGAGGTTGATGCGCTCTATGATGCTGCCGTTGAGGCCATGGCAGATTTTCTGGGAACCGCGGATCCTGGCGAGGTGCTTATCGGCGCAAATATGACGACCCTTACTTATCAGTTGTCGCGCAGTCTGGCGCACCAGTTTGAGCCGGGAGACGAAATCATTATCTCGCGGATGGAGCACGAAGGTAATGTCTCGCCATGGCTCCAGATGGCTGAGGATAGCGGGCTGACCGTGAAGTGGCTGGAGTTTGATCGAGACACCTGGCGGGTCGAGCCCGAGTTGCTGGCTCCTTTGCTGAGCGACCGTACCCGGGTATTGGCGCTCAATTACGCCAGTAATCTCACGGGCGGGGTCAATGACGTGAAAACACTCACAGCCATGGCGCAGGCAGTGGGTGCGATCGTTTACGTCGACGCGGTGCAGTACGCCTCACATCAACTCATCAATGTTGCTGAATTGGGCTGCGATTTTCTGGCTTGTTCGCCCTATAAATTCTACGGGCCGCATTTGGGGGTTGTGTTTGGAAAGCGAGCGCGGTTGGAGGCACTCCACGCCTACAAGCTTCGCTGTGCCA
>CALKEI010000151.1 GCA_938085095.1 uncultured Luminiphilus sp.
GGTCTACCGCACGGACGGCGGTCGGCTGTGTCCACAGTGCCAGAGAGTGGTGATGGCCTGTGTTTGCGGCGCCGACCGGCCCGCCGCAACCGGTGACGGGGTGGTTCGTATTCGGCGCGAGACCAAGGGTCGAGGTGGCAAGGCCGTTACCGTGATCGACGGCATCCCAGCAGACCCCGCCCACCTCAAGAGCCTCTGCAAGCAGCTCAAGCAAAGATGCGGCGTTGGAGGTGCGGTGAAAGGGGGCCAATTGGAAATTCAGGGGGATCAGCGGGCGACATGCCAAAAAGCGCTCGAGAACATGGGCTACCTAGTAAAGCAATCAGGCGGCTGACGCATTCATTTCAAGCAACGTTTTCTGACCGGTTTTTCTCGCCCCATACTCCAGCACCGCATCCACCGTCATCGCCTGCTGCAGGCTGATCCTTGAGGAATAATGACTCATGAAAGTCGAGTCAATCTCTTTCACTACTCTGTCTCGCATACGCGCGACGCGATCGGCCCCCGCCCGGTTCATGAAGGGTGTCAGCAACCAACCACTGACGGACCACACCCACCCATAGCCTCTGGTTAATTCGGTTGGCCCGAGATCAAGCTGGCCATAAATGTAGGCCTGCTTAGCCTGCTCAGAGCCGTATCGAGACCATGGGCCAGTTTGTGCAGCCGCGATTTCCATCGCGGTCAGAATGCGATTGACCCCTCGCCCACCACCAATAGCGTCGAAGGCGAGCGTTGCGCCCGTTGCGACGAGGGCCTCGATCAGCTGCTTCATAAAGGATTCATCCTGACTGTTGAGCACCCACTCAGCGCCCATAGACCGCAGCAGCTCTACCTGCTCCGATGAGCGAACAATATTGACCAGTGGCACATCATCCGCCTGACATAGCCGTAGCAGCATCTGCCCCAGATTTGAGGCTGCCGCCGTGTGCACCATGGCCTTCTGTCCCTCCATATCTCGCGTTTCCATAAAGCCCAGCGCCGTCATCGGATTCACAAAGCAGGAGGCCGCCTGTTCCGCAGAGATAGTGTTGGGAAAAGCCAAACACTGCGCGGCGGGTAGGCAGCGATGGCCTGCATACATCTCGCCCCCGAACATGCCAACGCGTTGATTCATCAGCGCTGCGGCTGCCTCACCCTGCCCTACAGCCACTACTCGACCACTACCTTCGTTACCGACCGCCATCCACTGCCCAACCCGCGGCGCCATGGCCCGCATGGCCGCTTGCGGCACATCCAATATCACCGCGGGCTGACCATCCCGTTCAGCTTCGCGCACGCTAGCAAGATCTGCAGCGCCAAACATTAATCCCAGATCCGACGGGTTGATCGGCGCCGCATCGACTGCCACCACGACCTCATCCGGCCCGGGCTCGGGCACAGTCACCTCAACTAACGCGCACTCCACCGTAGCGTTATCGTGCACACAGGATTGCATTTGCAGCGTTTTCATTGGCATCTCCTTTCCTAAAAAATCGCGTCGCAGCTAACACGCGCGAACGATGTCTCACGCGCCCTGTCAGTAAAGCGCATCACGCTCTGCTGCTGTCACCATTGGTGCGGGCGCACCACCCCTCGTGCGATAGATCACCGAATAAGCCAGAACGGCTTGCACGTATTCTCGGGTCTCACCAAAAGGTATCGAATCGACCCATTGATCCAGCGCCATAGTGCCCTCGGACCATCGCGTGACGCGAGTCGGGCCAGCGTTATAGGCGGCCAGCGTTTTAACGCGATTGTCCCCGTAGCGAGACATCAGATCAGCGTAGTACGCTGCACCCAAAGCAATGCTGGTCGACGGCTCGTATAAAGAACGGGCGCCGCGATAGACGTCCCCTTGTTTTTTCGCCACGCTTTGAGCCGTTGCAGGCATGATTTGCATCAATCCCCTTGCACCGACTTTCGATCTCGCCAGGGGGTATAAGCCACTCTCCCTACGCGCCAGGGCGATCAGATCAAAAGCATCGATACCCAACGCCTGCGCGGCCCCTTGAAAGCGCTCCCAGTGCGTCATGGGAAAGCGCAGGTCCAGCCGGTCCCAGGCAGCGCCCGCGTTAGCGGCGTCAGTAGCCAGATCAGGCCAATTCCGCTCCAGCGCAACCTCTCCGAGCCGAACGCGATCTTCTCGAGGCATCTGGTTCAACGTATGACGCCATTGCTCTTTGGCTTGCCTGCGGTCACCGAGCGCCAGCAGCTCCTGGGCTCGCCCCACACCCAACTGTGTCGCCTGAGCAAACTCCGGTAGGGACGTTACGGAAGTCATTTCATTTAACGAATAGGGCACTCCCAGCTTGTCGGCCGCTAAAAAGCCATGGAAGCTGCGGTTCGTGGCCAGCTCCTGCCAAATAGATTCAGTCCCCAAGACTCGCAGCGCATCGCCGCTGCGAGCTGACCAATAGCGCCAGCGATCCTGAGCACGAAGCTCTTCGGAAAGCCATGAAAGACCGCGCTGGACCGCTGCCCACTGCCCCTTTGCAATGGCATTTCTCAGCCAGATCACGGTCAACTCGTCATCACGGAGCGCCGCTACCTGTGCGTCCACCCAATCGGTGGGTGCCGGTGAGCGCTCAGCAAACAAACTATGTCGCACGATGGCAGCGGTTACCGAACGCGAGCGTGACGGTGACAGGGCGTATCCCTCTCTCACACTGATCATTGTTTGGTAGGCCCGCGCGGGATTGAGCTGCGCAAGTCGCACCACTCCGGCCACCAGAATATCGGCGTGCCGGTCAGTGGTGTGATGATGGTCACCCTCGACACGTGACGGTCGCCGATAGACCGCCGCCAGCTCATCGAGATCACGCTGTAATGACTCGCTGGCAAACCGTTTCACGTAACGGATCAGGTGACCATTCTTGGCGTCGAAGGCCTTCAACGCCCTAGACCATACCAGCGCATCGCTCGGCCCACCCGCCGCTATCCAGGCCTCAAATAACGGATCGCAGGCCCTGTCCTGAGACAGCCCGACATTCCAAAGGTCGGCGGCGCCCAGAAAAGCGGCATCGCGCTCCCCCACAGCCAGCTTTGCACGATAGTAATGACACTGGAGCTCGGGCATTGCAGGTAGCTCATTAAGCACCCCGAGAAAGGACCTCCAGCGCATGTCCTGAGCTTTATGACGCAGGTAGGCAACCAGAAAACGGCCCGCTAGAGGGGTGCCGTCCGCGCTGGCAATAAAGACCCGCGCCTCCTCAGCCGTCATATCATGAAGCTGGCCCAGTTTGATCGAGAAGTCCAGATCCACCCCCAACGGATAGCCGATCAACTCGTCGCGCATCTCCCGGTAACGCTTACCCGCCCCAGAATCGAGCTCCGCGGCCGCTTTTTGATAGAGTGATCGTTTCTCAGCCCACACCTCCGAGGGCGGCAACCAGCTGATCTCCGCCGCCGCGGGGCACGCAGCCGCCACAAGCACCGCTAAAATCACCACCGGACGCGTGTAGGTCGACACAAATGACGGCAAGTCTAATGTAAGGGATCTCTTCACGACGCGAAGAATGGTACGGAACTCTCTGCTTTTCAATCATAAACGGTTAGCATCCTCACGATTACAGCATGACGATTAACGCTATGACCGCTCAGGACATTCGACTGACCCAGTACAGCCATGGAGCAGGCTGCGGCTGTAAAATCGCGCCCGACGTCTTGTCACGCATTTTGGCTGGGGGCGATAACGACAGTCTGGCCACTGCCTTCCCATCGCTACTAGTGGGGCATGAAACGCGCGATGACGCCGCCGCGATTGTTCTCGACGGGGACCGGGTCATTCTTTCGACGACCGACTTCTTCATGCCCATTGTGGATGACCCCTATGACTTTGGACGTATCGCGGCGACCAACGCCATCTCTGATATCTACGCTATGGGTGGTACACCCTTGGTTGCCGTCGCCATTCTTGGATGGCCTGTCGCCACCTTGGGGCCTGAGATCGCTAACCTTGTGGTGAAAGGCGGGCGGGATGTCTGTCGGGAGCTAGGGTTTCCGCTGGCCGGGGGCCACAGTATCGACGCACCGGAACCCCTATTCGGCTTGGCGGTGACCGGCGCCGTAGAACGAGCTCACCTGAAGCGCAACGGCAATGCCCAGCCCGGCGACCAACTGTTACTCACCAAACCACTGGGAGTCGGCATTCTCACTACTGCCGAGAAACAGGGAAAGCTCCACCTAGATCATCGTGGATTGGCTACCGAGGTGATGTGCCGGGCCAATGATATCGGTGCGGCGCTCGCGAAGATTGAAGGCGTGCACGCGCTCACCGATGTCACGGGTTTTGGTTTCGCAGGCCATTTACTTGAGATGTGCGAGGGCGCCCATCTCACAGCGACCGTGGACGCCGACGCGTTACCAGAACTTCCCGCGCTAGATTCCTACATCGAAATGGGTTGCGTGCCCGGTGGCACACAAAGAAACTTTGACGCGTCACACGAACGTCTGCCTACCCTTACGACGAGGCAACAAGCAGTGCTATGTGATCCACAAACCAGCGGCGGGCTCTTGGTGGCAGTCTCCCCGGATGCCTGCCAACGCGTTCAGGGGCTGCTTCTAGAGCAGCATTTGGCGACCCATATCGTGGGTGTATTCCAGAGCTGTGATGAACGCGGCCCACGCATTGCATTGACAACATGATGAGGGAAATTGACGACCTGAAATCAATGTTTCTCAGCGATACGCCACTGATCGATACTCGCTCACCGTCAGAGTTTGCCAAGGGCAGTGTACCGACCGCGGTGAACCTCCCCCTGATGACAGATCAGGAGCGGGAGGCGGTCGGAATTTGTTACAAAACGCATGGACAGGAGGCTGCAATACAGCTGGGCCATGAGCTGGTCACCGCATCGGAGAGAGCACAGCGGGTCGCGCAGTGGAAAGCCTTTTCAGCTGCGCACCCCGAGGGGGCCTTGTTTTGCTTCCGCGGAGGGCTGCGGTCCGAGATTACACAGCGTTGGCTCAGCGAGGCCGGTGTGAACTATCCGCGGATCGAAGGCGGTTATAAAACCATGCGCCGCTGGCTGAGCGACCACACCGACACCTACATCACGACCGTACCGCTCTTACTGTTAGCTGGTCAGACGGGAGCGGCCAAGACGCGAGTGCTTAATGAGGGGAATGCAGGCTTACCTATTCCGGGAAGCATAGATCTGGAGGGGCTCGCGAATCATCGAGGTTCAGCTTTTGGAAGACGCGTGACGGCGCAACCATCCCAAATTAGCTTTGAACTGGCTTTTGGTATTGAGGCACTCAAGCACAGTCATCAAGGATACCCAACGCTACTCCTAGAGGATGAGGGTCGCCTGATCGGACGGTGCGCACTGCCTTTGTGTCTGCAAACGGCGCGCAAAGAGGCCGACTGGATACAGCTAGACGCAGGCCTCGACGAGCGCGTGCAGCATTCTTACGAAAACTATATTTTGAGCAACCTCAAGGAACTCAGGAAAACCCGCGGCGACCGGGGCTTTCAAGACTTCGCGGACGGACTAAGAGAGTCTTTGCAGCGCATTCAGAAGCGTCTCGGGGGCAGCCGTTATCAATCCCTAAAAGGGGCGCTCGATGAGGCGCTGCGAGCACATGAGCAAGGCAACCCTGAGCTGCATAAACATTGGATCAAAGAGCTACTGACCGAATATTACGATCCAATGTATCAATACCAGATAACCAAAAGAATGCATCCACCGCTGTTCAAGGGAGCAGAAAAAGCCGTGATCGAGTACCTATTAGAGAAAACGAATCAAGCTCATCGCGCACAGTAAGCCCGGGGCATCAGGAGCCGCCTGTCGATCCACTTTACGATAAACTGTTTCCGACTCCCTGTAGTTAAACAGGATATAACTACCGCCTCCTAAGCGGTGATTCCAGGTTCGAGTCCTGGCGGGGAGGCCATTGCGGCGCGCACACACTATCGGTCAAATCAGACAGCTGAGCACCACAATATGATTAAACTTGTTTACTGCCTCCGCAAGCGCGACGACATCAATAGTGACGCCTTCTATCGCTACTGGCGGGAGGAACATGGGCCACTAGTGAAGTCAGTCGCCACAGCGATTGGAGCTTGTCGATACGTTCAGAGCCATACCGTCTTGCCCCAACTCAATGCACTGATGGTTGAGAGCCGAGGATTGCTGGACCCCTACGACGGAATGACCGAGGTCTGGTGGCAGGACTCCGCGGCACTCGAAATAGGCATGTCGTCCCCAGAAGGGATAGACGCCCAGGCGCGCCTCATCGAGGACGAGGCACGGTTCATCGATTTCAGCCGTTCACGTATTTTCATGACCGAAGAACACCAGATATTCTGATCCAGCCCACTTGCGCTAGTGAAGCCGAGTGCACCCCACCGTAAAACCCGCGCGCTCAACGCCATCGTCGGGGTCACCGCGCCATCTCACCACCCTCATGCATCCGAAATACAAACTAACGGGTATATAGAGAGCTTTCATAAACGCTCAAAGAGCCTAGCGGCATAAGCCATGACCGACACACTCACACTTCACCACCTTGAATATTCCCAGTCATTCCGTGTGCTATGGATGCTCGAGGAATTAGGCACACCCTACGACTTAAAGGTGTATTCACGCGACGCCAAAACGATGGCTGCGCCGGACGATTACAAAGCGCTCTCTCCCTTGGGCACTGCTCCCGTGGTTACCGAAGGGGATATAGCGCTCGCAGAGAGCAGCGCCATCATGGAATATATCCTGGACGGTATCCCCAACCAGACACTCAGGCCGGCTGCAGGCTCCCCTAGTCGAACACGCTACCTGTTTTGGTGGCATGCCGCGCAAGGCTCCATGATGCCCCTGCAGCTCATGGCCACGGTTACAACCATTTCGCAAAAGCGACTACCTTTTTTTATGAGGCCCTTCGTCAAACTCTACGTTCAGGGGCTGAATGATCTATTCATCCAACCGCGTCTGAATAGATTGCTCGCTTTAGCCGAAACCGATCTGGCCAGTGCGCCCTGGTTCGGTGGAGAGACACTCACCGCCGCAGATTTTCTGATCGCCTACAACATGATTGTTGGGGCCGAGCGCGGTGTGATCAACAAGACACGCCATCCTCGCTGTATCGAATGGATTGAGCGCATGAAGGCCCTGCCCAGCTTTGCGCGGGCGACAGAGAAAGACGGGCGGACGAGCATGGCACTCAGCTATTGAGCAGGGTCGGCCGGTCGGGACGCGCTCAACGTCGCAGCCCGCCGAGACCGTGGCGAAATCAGTCGCCTGCCTGCAAATACGTCGCCAACGTCTCGTGGAAATGCCGAATGCGAAGCTCCTGATAGCTGGCGGTGATTACCCTCCCCGTTTTGGAGGCCATCAAGCCTTTCTGCACTTCCGGCAAATTATTGGCATCCTGATCAAATAGCGCTCCGAGCAGTCCCAACGCGTCAGCTTCCGCATATTTTTGCTCATAGCCCAGGCGAATGGTTTGCGCGTCGGGTGGTCTGGGCTGATCGGAGGGATAAGCATCCAATAAATAGATGTCCATGATGCAGCCATCAGCATTCATGCCGTCGGGTCGATAACGGTAGGTTATCTGACTTTGGAAGCCACCCCATGGCGCAAAGTTGGGGAATACTAGGTACAAGATAGAGTCCATCGTCTCGGCATCAGTCACCGTCGCCAGCCTCTCCGGATCCATAAATTCCGCAAACTGCTCTTTGCGCACCGCGCCAATCGCCTGCCGAGAGCTGATAGCGTCTGCGCCCAGACCGGTCAGTTGCAGTGCCTGCTCGAAACCGCCCGGGCCGGTCATGGCCTCAACAGATTCCTGCACGCTGTAGCGATCGGCCTGCCCAGGGTTTGGAATGCCTTGCGCGGTGATTGTTCGACTCAGATGATCGCCAAACACGTCGTACTGGGAGTTGTCGCCTCCCGTAAAAGACAGGATCTGCGGATGGGTCTGTATCGCATGGTAAGACTCAATGAATGCCTCCATGGCGATTTTCCAGTTGCAGTGGATCTTTTTCTCCACGTGCAAGGACACGTAGCGCTCTTCCGGGGTCCAACGCTGAAAATGCTCGCTCAACACTGAGGCGTATTCCTCAAAGGGCGGCGCTTCGGGGTCCAGATTAATCATCACCCAGCCACCCCAAGTCGTGACCTGCACCTCAGGCAGAGTTAGCTCAGCCAAATTGGCTTCATCAAACTCCCAGTCACAGTAAGCCTCTTTGAAGCGACCATCGAGATGCCAGCAAAAGCCATGATAGGGACAGCGTAACTCGCGACTGGTCCCCTTCCCCGATTTTAACGCTCGTCCCCGATGCAAACAGGAATTATGAAAGCCTTTGAGTTCGCCGCTCTCAGTGCGGACCAACAGTATCGAGTAGCGGGTAATGTCATAAACCAGGTAATCCCCCGCCTTCTGCAGAGCCGTCTCTCGACACGCCATCTGCCAGACTTTTGGCCAAAGATGCTCAACCTCCTTCTCAAACACACCGCGATCAGTCCAAACGTCTGTCGCAATCACGTTGCTGGCAATGTCTGGTCGGGTGTCAGACCTCAGCGCCTCAGGAATCGATACGGCTTCCTCGTCCAACAGATCTTGGTAGCTGGGAAACTCTGGCTTATTCATAGATGACTCCACCTCACAACAACATCTCAATCAGGGTCGGGTTATACAGTAGCTTTATCGAACGAAATATGCAGGTCCATCAGACCACGCAGCAATACATTAGGGTGGTGCTTCAGCGTGTTTTTGCCCTCCACCAGCCCCCAGTTATCGGTTCGCCTGAGCAGCGTCGTTAACGCAATCTGCAGTTCAGTGCGCGCCAACTGCGCCCCAAGACAAAAGTGGGTTCCCTGACCAAATGCCATATGACTGTCAGCGTTATCACGCTCAACCTGCATGGCTCCACTGCAGGG
>CALKEI010000152.1 GCA_938085095.1 uncultured Luminiphilus sp.
ACCGTACCCTCTACATCCGCTGCGGAGATAAAGTCACCCGTATCAAAGGGCCGATAAGCCAGAATCATGGTCCCGGAGGCAAAATTACTGAGCGTATCCTGCAGGGCGAAACCGACAATAAAACCCACGACTCCCAAGCCCGCAATCATGGGGGTGACCGAGACCCCCACCTGTGCCAGTGCGACCAGAATACCAATCAGAAAAACCACAGTCCCGGCCATGGAGATCAGCATTTCTCTCAAGAGCTGCGAAATCGATTGGTCAGAATGTTTCAGGGCCCGTTCCGTGAGCCGTCTTGCCACCCGCGCCAACCACCGCGCTACGATCAGTATGATGACAAAGAGACAGAAAGAAAGCGTGGTCGACAAACCGCGGCTGGTCAGCCAACTCTTGAAGTTAGTGGTCGCCTCGGCAAATAGCAAAGTCGCCACATCGGTATCTACCAACCCGAGTGCCAAGCTACCCCGTTCCTCGATCAGCGTTCGGCGCATTTCAACCGTGTCGCCACCCAGCAAGTCAAGTTGTGCCACCACGTCTCTTAGCCGCAACACAGCAAGCTGCAGTCGCTCGGACTCAAATCGAGCTGCCTGGATTAAATCAGCATCCGTTCCGTCCGCCGCCTGTCGCTTCGCCAACATCTGCAACCCATGGTTATGAAGGTGGATCAGGCCCATCATTTCTTCACCATACAAACGTTGGATGCCAACCACCTCGTCGTGCAAGCTGGAATCGTCAATTGCCAGTGCTCTTAACAGCAACACCTGCTCGGTAAAGAGCTCAAGATATCGAAGCCTTTGTCCATCGATCAGCTCCGTAAACGACTCCTCTGCCAGCAGGGCAGATCCCGAAAGTTCTGATTGGCGCGTTAACGATTCGTTAAGACGCAATGTGAGACTGGTGAAGCGCTCTGTCAGGGTTTGCTCGATCAGGCTGCCCCGCTTGAGCATAAGCTGCGTCAACGTATCCCGCTCAGGCGCTTCCTCGGGCAAGGCAAGAACGCGATCGGCTAATGCCTGCACGCTCCTGAGCACATGAATGGTTTTTTCGTCACGCCGAATCTCCAGCGTGCGACGGCGCTCGAACGAGTCAGGCATGGTAAAACTTTCGAAGATGCGCAGAGAGGCCACTTCGTCAGAGACCCTTTGAGAGAGCTCCGCGACGGTCATCTCGCTCCGATCAGGGGTCAACTCGAACTGCGAATCCTGTGCCTGCGCCTGCGCCAGCAAAAACCACCCCGCTAATAGCGGAGCACACAGGCTCAACGTCGACCGCAAGTTTAGACGGCGCACGCTCACTGCCTCACACCGATTCACGCCGCGACTGAACGGCCGAGGCAAGAATCTGCAGGGTGTTCACCGTTTGCGCCCAATCCATGCAAGGGTCGGTAATACTCTGCCCGTAGACTAGCTTCTCTTTGTCCACCACATCCTGACGACCCGCTTCGATAAAACTTTCGAGCATCAGGCCTACAATGCGGCGATCCCCTCTCTCTACCTGAGAGGCGATATCCTCCACAACCGAGACCTGCCGCTCGGGCTGCTTGCGGGAGTTGGCGTGACTGGCATCGATCATAAGGTTCTCGGGCAGCTTGGCTTTGCTAAGCATTGCACAGGCATCGTCCACTGAAAACATGTCGTAATTCGGTTGCGGCCCACCTCGTAAAATCAGGTGGCAATAAGGGTTACCAGCCGTTTCGAAAATGGCCGACTGGCCACCTTTCGTCACGGACAAGAAGTGATGGGAATGTTGTGCAGCACCAATCGCATCGACCGCAATCTGAATGTTTCCCCCGGTGCCGTTCTTAAACCCTACCGGGCACGATAGGCCACTCGCTAGTTCACGATGACTCTGACTCTCGGTTGTCCGCGCACCAATAGCACCCCAGCTGATGAGATCAGCAATGTACTGGGGAGAGATCAAATCAAGGTATTCGGTTGCGGTGGGTAGCCCCACCGCATTGACATCCAGCAATAGCTGCCTGGCGCGTCGCAGGCCCTCGTTAACGTCAAAAGAATTGTCGAGGTGGGGGTCATTAATGAGGCCTTTCCAACCCACAGTGGTGCGTGGCTTTTCGAAATAAACGCGCATCACCACAAGAATATCGTCGGCTACCTCGTCAGCCAGCGTCTTCAGTCGTGCCGCGTAATCCAGCGCGGCCTCGGGATCATGGATCGAGCAGGGCCCCACGACGACCACAAGACGATCATCTGAGCGTTCGAGGATGGACTGAATCGCCGTTCGGGATGATGCCACGTGCTCTGCCAGCGGCCCTTCTGCCGGCATCTCCGCGATCAGTGCCTCCGGGACCAACAGCTCGCGCAGGTTACGAATGCGAAGGTCATCAGTATTGGTAGACATGTTGCGTTTCCCGTTAAGCTACTTTTAATCAGCGGCGAAGGATACCACTGACATCGGGTCAGTCAGCGGCCAAGTATTCACCATCTGCGAGCAACTCATCAACGAGCGTGCCGACGGCGTTTGGTGTGACAAGGTGTGCCGCGTACCAGGTATGCAGACAA
>CALKEI010000153.1 GCA_938085095.1 uncultured Luminiphilus sp.
CGCCTGAATCTGCCCGTCCCGAATTTTAAAGATGTGCAGGTACATTTGGTCATAGCGTTCTCCTGTGCGCGCCAAGCCATTATTCTGCGCCATGGCGACCACGATCTCACCGGCATCGACGACCACCTGGTGCTCGTCGCAAAACGTGATCTCATCAGGGTTTGCGCACCCAAACACATGCGGGGTGACGTCCTCAAAAAACCGCTGCTTTCCCTCATAAACACCCGATAGCACATGATCCCGGGTAGGACAGATAAGACAGAAACGATCAGCGATCAAACTATCCAAGACCGGTGAATCACCGGTGCGGATAGCCTCGTAAAACGCATTAACGACGCTACTCAAAGCATCCTCCTATGGTTCGCGAAGCGGGTTCCGGGAACAGTGGCAGACGGCCATTAACCGTCGGACCCTTTATCAGCTTCGCGCATTGACTGTACGCCCCGAATGACAAAGTGGATAAACGCGATCCATAACGCAGCGTAGGCTAAGGTAAACCCCCACTGCCAGCCGATATAACCGAGGATGACACCCAAGACGGGCACCATCGCCAGCCAGTGCCCGATCACCCATGCTGAATGCTTCCAAGAAAAATACACCGCGCTGGCAGCCGACACGACCATCAGCAACGCGAAGAGCGCCTGGGCCCAGGGCTGGCTGTACATCAAGCCGCCAAGCACCAGGGCACACACACCCACGATGGCGTGGGTGAGGGCCGCCAGGTCAACGCCCTTTTTGGGGGCAGGCCCGACAGAAGCATCGCTCAAAATGAACTCCTCTTCATTAAAAGGTGGCGCGGAGTAATACGATGATCCGCCCCGTGTTCAGCTCAGTCCCGCGCTCGCATTTGCTGCACCATCCACAGATCACGGCCTTTGCAATCCACGATGGACTGATACCGCTCAAACAACGCCCCTGTCTCCGCACCACCGAAGAACTCCATCATTGACTGACCCATAGATTCGAGATCGGGAAACGAGGTCACCACCAGCACGTCCGCCATCTCCAAATCGGCGAAAAATGGCGTCCAGATCCAAGCCTCAAAATTAGGATTGTCCATCTCGTCACTCAGCGTGTTGAAATCGTCATACCAATCCTCGAGATCACCGAGGGTCTGCCCTTCCCGATAATCACAAACCCAGACCTCAACGGCCGCCGGCTCCGCCGCCAGCGTGAAGCCCGGCAGCAGTAACGCGAATAACGCCATCAGAACAAAATGCTTCATTTCACAGCTCCTTACTTAATTTTGTTTAGCAAAAAATCGAGCTCACGGAGTAAGATCCCTGATGTAGCCCAGCACATTAGGGTAGTGCGTGGTCGGCGTGCCCGTGGCGCGCAGCGCTTCGACCGCCGCCTCGGAAACCGCACCATAAAGCTCCACCGTGAAGACATCCAGAAGCGGGGAAACCGCCTCTAGGTATGCACCGAGGTCCGCGTTATTCAGATGAAAAATCAACGCGTCACTGTTTTCGTAAACTTCGGTCCAGATAAAGCCGCGCGGGTCCGCAGGGTCACGGTCAAAGGTATGAAGCAACATGCCAGGCTCTCCCGCCTCGACTTTTTTGTCGACCGCTGCAGATAGCGCTACCACCTGATCTGCCTGCCCAGGGAGGGCGTGTAATCGCGCGATCAACACTAAGGCAGAAGGCCCTGCAGGCAAGGGCTCATAGTCCTGTGCAGCCACCTGAAAGGCGCCTGACAGAGCAACGATCAATACAATCCAACGCAACACCATATCTCAGCTCTCCTCTTTGTTGGCCTATCAGCTTAGACGAATCCGCCGTTTCCTGCGAAACTTTGCCGTGCAAAGCGAATCCAGAAGAGCGCGCCCGCGCCACCTGGCTCCACTGCACAGGCTTTTACTCGACAAGGCGATATCGCAATGACTGAACACTCGCTTCTGGAAAATCTAGGCAACCTGGGCCTCATTATGCTGGCCGTGGTGGTATCCACATCGGTGCATTACCTGTTTCTCAAGCACCTGAACCAGGGCTCAAGGTTGGCACAGCGGTTCCCTCAGCTCCGACTGGGCTATGGCGTCGTGACCTCTCTGATTGCACACTCCATCGAAATCAGCATTTTTGCTCTGGCGTACAAAGTGTCCATTACCTCTGGTTTCGGCTTACTCGAGGGAAATTTTGAAGGGACGATCTCGGACTACCTTTACTTCTCGTACGCCGCGTTCACGACCGTTGGTTTCGGTGACATTGTGCCCACCGGGCCGCTTCGCTTACTGGCAGGGATGGAGGCACTGACAGGATTCGTCTTGATCACCTGGACGGCCTCATACCTCTATCTTGAGATGACCCGGCTCTGGAAAATTCAGTCCTGACGGATCAGTTTGCGCTGACCCACTGGAAACGAGGCACGACACCTTCGGCTCTCTCTACCGACTCCTGGAACATCGCCAGTGGTCGCACCCACAGCTCACGGGCACCATATTCAGGACGGTAAACCACCAGAGACTCTCCCGTCTCTGAATGCTGCGCCACACCGATAACGGTGTATTCCCCACCCTTGTAAT
>CALKEI010000154.1 GCA_938085095.1 uncultured Luminiphilus sp.
GGCCATTACCCCACCAACTAGCTAATCCAACGCAGGCTCATCTAATAGCACGAGGCCCGAAGGTCCCCCGCTTTCCCCCGTAGGGCGTATGCGGTATTAGCTCGAGTTTCCCCGAGTTGTCCCCCACTACTAGGTAGATTCCTACGCGTTACTCACCCGTCCGCCGCTTTACTCACACCGAAGTGTTTTCGCGCTCGACTTGCATGTGTTAGGCCTGCCGCCAGCGTTCAATCTGAGCCATGATCAAACTCTTCAGTTGAAGATCTTTAGCCTCTGACCGAAGTCAAGAGGGGATGGTTACGCAAAGCTTGCTTTACCATCCAAAATCTCAGCTCAGACACAATTCGAAATCATTGAATTAATGAGTCACTTGTTGTGTCTGAATGGTTCGTGAAAACCATCCCAACAAGTGCCCACACATCTGTCTTTATCTGATTGTTAAGCAACAAACCTGCCGCTCGGGCAGGCCTCTGGCCGGAGGGGTAACCCCCGCCAAGGTCGCGCATTATACGTACCGGCTGACCCCGTGCAAGCCTTTTTTTAAAAAAGTTTTTGGGGCCGTCGAAACGGCAGCATTGTAATGCAGATTTCCGCACGAACTCGGCAGCCGAGCAAGCACAATGGCCGCTCGCTAGGCCCTCCGATACGCAATCAGCACCCCATTCGCGGGCACCGGCGCGCCCGGGGAAGTCAGCGCGCCCGCTGACGATAGCGGCGAAGGCGCCATCCCAGCAAGACCGCAAAGATCAACCCGTAAACCACCGCCTCGCCAACGTCGGATCGGGCGAGCCATAGGAGATGGAGCCAAGCGAGGAGTGTCGCCGGATAAATCAATCGGTGCAGCTGACGCCAGCGCCTACCCAGCCGCCGCCTTGCGCTGTCACTGGAAGTCAGCGCCAAAGGCACCAGAGAGGCCCAAGCAGAAAAACCCACCAGCACGTAAGGGCGCTCCTTGAGTTCTTCAATCAGCAGCGCCCCGCTCCAACCTACATAGACCTGCGCGAAGAGCAGTAAGTGCACGCTCACATAGACAAATACCGACACGCCCAGTACCCGGCGGTAGCGGAACACGCCTCGCCAGCCCGCTTGAGCCAATGGCGACGCAAGCAATACGAGAGCCAGCCCCCGCAACGCCCACTCCCCGGTGCCCTGCATCAGCCGTTCAGCAGGGTCAGGCCCCAGCTGACCCATCACAAGCTGCGTTGCCAATACCGCGAGCGGAAGGCCACAGGCGCTGATCACCAGCGCCGTTAGGCACCAAGGCGGAAGCGTGACGTTATGCTGCATGGGCGCTCAATCCCCGGAATGACAGTCAGCTGGAACGCGGACTCAGTAAAACTGCCGCAGATCCATTCCCTCATAAAGACCTGCGACCTGCTCCCGATAGCCATTGAATGGCAATGTGGGTGCTCGATTCGGCTTGAAGATAGACGATGGCAGCTTGCGCTCAAATCGCTGCGACCAACGAGGATGATCCACCTCCGGGTTTACATTGGCATAAAAGCCATACTCACTTGGTTGAAGCGTCTGCCAGCTGGTCTCGGGCTGCTCTGCGGTCACATTGATTTCAACAATGGACTTAATACTTTTAAAACCATACTTCCAGGGCACTACCAAGCGCAGGGGCGCCCCGTTTTGGTTAGGCAGTGTTTTACCGTAGAGCCCCACCGCCATCAGCGTCAGGGGATGCATGGCCTCATCAAGGCGCAGGCCCTCGCGATAGGGCCAGTCAATCACGCTGGTAAAGGAACGTGTCCCACGCATCTCTCCGGGTCGATAGAGCGTTTTGAACTCAACAAACCGCCCTTCCGCGCTCGGCGCAAAGCGCTTGAGTAGCGTCGCAAGCGGAAAACCAATCCAGGGCACTACCATCGACCACGCCTCGACGCAGCGGAAACGGTAAATCCGCTCCTCAAGGTCAAACCCCGACATCACATCTTCAAGATGTAATTCACCCGGCTGATCAACCAGCCCGCCTACCCTAATGGTCCAGGGGTCGGTAGCCATCGAATGAGCGTGCCGCGCCGGGTCAGACTTATCAGTGCCAAATTCGTAGAAATTGTTGTAGCTGGTTACCGCGTCGTACGGCGTCTGCTCACCCCGCAAAGATCCGTCGGGGTCAGTCTGATAACTCAGCTCCACTGGTTCTGCGGCGCTGGCTAACGCGGCCGTCGAGAGGCCCAGTGCCGTGGCCGCAGTCCCCGAAGACGCCCTAATGAAAGCGCGACGGTTTAAGAAAACCGATTCGGGGGTGATCTCCGAAGAGGCGATGCTGGGGTCAGTGTAAATCCGTTTTGTCATGATGCGTCGCGCCCTCCTGGCCCGTCTGGTCCTTATTGCGAAGGTACTGCAGGGGTCCCACTAATGCATAGACCACCGACATACCCCAAATGGCTAGCGGGGGGTCCAGCGCGATCAGACCGAGAACCGCCACAACCAACAACATTCTGACGAAAGGTACGCGTCGATCAAAGCTGATCGACTTGAAGCTGGAATAAGGAAAGCGAGAGATCATCAGGAACCCGAGCGCTGTCAGCAGCAATGCATGCACCCAGTCCAGGGCGGGTCCGGTCCAACCGTGGGTTTGGCCCATCCACACCAGTCCGGCCGCAGTGGCTGCCGCGGCGGGACTCGCAAGGCCTGTAAAATGCGTTGTGTCGTCGCTTTCAAGGTGGGCGTTGAACCGCGCCAACCTTAGCGCAGCGCACGCTGCGTAAATGAAGGCCGCCACCCAGCCGACCTTGCCCAAATCTTTTAACGCCCAGTTAAAGGTGAGCAACGCAGGGGCGAGCCCGAAGCTCACCATATCCGAGAGGCTGTCATATTGCGCACCGAAGGCGCTGCTGGTTCGGGTCATCCGGGCAACCCGCCCGTCCAAACCATCGAAAAGCATTGCCACTAAAATGGCCACCGCACCGGCATAAAAATCGCCTTGCATGCCGGCGATGATCGCGTAAAACCCACAAAATAACGCTCCAGAAGTCAGCAGATTGGGCAACAAGAAGATGCCTTTGGCTTGCGGGGCGTTGTCGGCCTCAGATTCTTCATAGTCACCCACCAAGCCAGCAAGAGGCGCCTCGATTTGTTCCGCTGCGCGCTCCAGTTCGTCGGTGTCAGGTGTCTGATCGGCTGTCGACATACCCATTACTCCTATTCGCCGCTTCGGCTCTACAGAAATAAAGTGTAACAGCGGCGTTTACCCGAGGCACGATGTCCGACACAATACGCCACCTTTTTTCGGGCCCAATTGAGGACACGTCAGTGAGCAACTATTTTAACTCCCTCCCACTTCGCACCCAGCTTCAGGAACTGGGCAAGTGCCGTTTTATGGATCCGGCTGAGTTTGAAGCGGGCGTTGAGCCTCTGGCGGGTAAGAAGCTGGTCATCATTGGTTGCGGCGCACAGGGGTTCAACCAGGGCCTTAATCTGAGGGACAGCGGATTGAACGTGACTTATGCGCTGCGCCAGGAAGCGATTGACGAAAAGCGGCCGTCATGGGTGAAGGCAACCGAAGCGGGCTTCCAAGTAGGGACCTATAAAGAAATGGTCCCAGACGCCGACATGGTGCTAAACCTGACACCCGACAAACAGCATACAAACGTGGTCGAATCGGTCATGCCCCTTATGAAACAAGGCGCCTGTCTTTCGTATTCCCACGGCTTTAACATCGTCGAAGAAGGGATGAAGATCCGCGAAGACCTAACGGTGATTATGGTGGCGCCAAAGTGCCCGGGAACCGAGGTCCGGGAAGAATACCTCCGTGGCTTTGGGGTCCCCACGCTGATCGCCGTGCATCTGGAGAATGACCCGCAGGGTCAGGGTCATGAACTTGCCAAGGCTTACGCAGCCGGTACCGGCGGGCATCGCGCCGGGGTACTGGAGTCTTCCTTTATCGCCGAGGTGAAATCTGACCTCATGGGCGAACAAACGATTCTGTGTGGCATGCTTCAGACCGGTTCGCTGCTGTGCTTTGACCGCATGGTGGAGCTGGGCATTGATCCGGCATATGCCGCAAAGCTGGTGCAATACGGCTGGGAAACCGTTACCGAAGGCCTCAAGCAGGGTGGCATCACCAATATGATGGACCGCTTGTCCAATCCCGCCAAAATCCGAGCCTTTGATCTGGCTGCAGAGATGAAGCAGGTTCTGCGGCCGCTTTTTGAGAAACACCAGGACGACATCATGTCGGGACATTTCTCGAGCACCATGATGACCGACTGGGCGGCGGGCGATGCCAATTTGCTCAAGTGGCGGGCCGAGACCAACGGCACCCCGTTTGAACTGCAGGATATTACCGACGACCCGATTGATGAACAGGCCTACTACGATCAGGGTATTTTGATGATCGCTATGGTCAAGGCTGGCGTCGAGCTCGCCTACGAGACCATGGTCTCTGCAGGCATTATTGAAGAGTCTGCTTACTACGAGTCACTCCATGAAACACCTTTAATTGCCAATACGATCGCGCGCAAGAAGCTGTATGAAATGAACGTGGTGATCTCTGATACCGCCGAGTACGGTTGCTACCTGTTTGATCAGGCCGCCCGCCCGCTGTTAAAAGCCTTCGTCGCCAGCCTTGATGCTGACGTCATCGGCGTAGGTGTACCAGCGGACAATGGCGTGGATAACCGCCGGTTGATCGATGTGAATGCCGAGATCCGCTCGCATTCAGTAGAGGTCGTGGGTGCCAAGCTGCGCGGCTACATGACAGGCATGAAAGCGATCTCCTCCGCTGACTGAAGATTCATGAGCGACTTTACCTTCAGTTACGGCTATGAACGCACAAGAATGCCATTGATAGGGACCGAGTCCGTCGTTAGACTTGCGTCCCACCTATTTTGGAACACTACTCACCAGGATATCCTATGAGCTTTGACCTGACGTTGCCCCCCATTATCGGGGTGGTAGGCCTCGCAATTGCGTTCGTGATTTACACGATAATGTCCCGCTATGACGCGGGTGGAGAGAAGGTCCGCGGCATCGCAGACCAGATTCACCTTGGCGCCATGGTGTTTATGCACCGTGAATATAAGATGCTGTTCGCCTTCGCTGCTGTGCTGGTGGTAGGCATTCTTGTATCGCCACTGGGCACCAACACGGCCATTGCCTTCGTTGCGGGTGCAGTCTCATCCGCTACGGCTGGATATCTCGGCATGTATGCCGCCACCAAGGCTAATGTGCGGACTGCCGTTGCAGCGAATCAAGAGGGTGCGGCTGCCGCACTGAACATTGCGTTCTACGGAGGCTCGATTATGGGCCTTTGTGTCGCTTCTTTGGGCCTCATTGGCCTAGGTGGTCTCTACTATTACTTCGGTGGCGACCCCCACACTGCCCACGCGATCCATGGGTTTGGCATGGGTGGCTCAGTGGTCGCCCTCTTTTCACGTGTTGGTGGCGGTATTTTCACGAAATCTGCCGACGTTGGCGCGGACCTGGTGGGCAAGATTGAAGCCGGTATTCCCGAAGACGATCCAAGAAACCCTGGCGTTATCGCAGATAACGTCGGTGATAATGTTGGAGATATCGCTGGCATGGGGTCTGACATCTTTGAATCCTATTGCGGATCCATGATTGCCTGTATTGCCATCGCCTCTACCATGGTGATTACGAACGAATTTACCGCTGCCAATCAAAGCGCCATGATGGCATTCCCGCTGGCATTAGCCAGTATCGGTCTCATCTCGTCCGTCGCGGGCATATTAATCGTTCGCTTACGCTCCGCTGCGGCACCTGAAGCCGCACTGCGCAGCGGCACGCTGGGGGCGCCTATTATTTTTATTGCCATGGCATGGTTTTTGGCAGACATGATGGGAATCGACCGCAATACCTGGTGGGCCGTTGTATCGGGTGCCGCAGGCGGCATTGCGATCGGTCTGATTACCGAGTATTACACCGGCGGAAAGCCCGTGCGCACCATCGCTAAATCAGGTGAAACGGGCCCTGCCACGGTCATGATCACGGGCCTTGCTGTGGGCATGCAGTCGGTTGTGGCCCCGGTGCTATTTCTCGCCGCTATTATCTTCGTATCAACCGAGCTAGCCGGCTTGTACGGCGTGGGTATTGCCGCCGTAGGCATGTTGGCTACTGTCGGAATCACCATGGCGATCGATGCCTATGGCCCTGTCGCCGACAACGCGGGCGGTATTGCGGAAATGGCAGGCATGGGCGAAGAGACGCGCAGTATCACCGATGGCCTAGATGAAGTGGGCAACACTACGGCAGCAATTGGAAAGGGCTTCGCTATTGGTGCAGCGGCGCTTGCGGCGCTCGCTATCATCGCAGCGTTCGTTGAAACCGTCACCGTCAACAACCCCGACTTTTCGCTGAAGCTGTCAGACCCAATGGTACTGATCGGCATGTTCATCGGCGGCGCGATTCCTTTCCTGATCGCCTCGATCACCATGACCGCAGTCGGTGATGCTGCATTTGACATGATCAACGAGATTCGACGCCAGTTTAGGGAAATCCCGGGGTTGCTTGAGGGCAATGCCGAACCCGATACGGCTCGTTGCGTTGATATCGCCACGACAGCCGCATTGCGGCGCATGGTCTTGCCCGGGGCAATTGCCGTCTTCGCGCCCGTTATTGTGGGCTTAGGTCTTGGCGCAACGGCTCTAGGAGGCCTGCTAGCTGGAGGGCTGCTCGGTTGCGTGCTGATGGCGCTGATGATGGCTAACGCCGGCGGCGCGTGGGATAACGCGAAAAAGTTTATCGAGAAAGGCAACCTCGGCGGCAAGGGCTCGGATACTCACGCTGCAGCAGTCGTGGGCGATACGGTAGGTGACCCTTTCAAGGACACTTCGGGCCCGTCAATGAATATCTTGATCAACGTCATGGCGATCGTGAGTCTGGTGATTGCACCGCTGCTCTGATCCGCTCGACGCAACGAGAAAGGGGCCCTAAGGCCCCTTTTTTGTATCGGCACCATTGCCGCGACTGCTGCTTACGGCGACAGGACCTTTTCCCCGCGCGCCATCCCGGCCACACCCGAGCGGACGACTTCCAGCACCTCGGCTTCGCCCAGTGCCTGCAAGAAAGAATCAAGCTTCTCAGAGGGCCCCGTCAGTTGAACAATATAAGTCATGGGACCGACGTCGATAATCTGACCGCGGAAGATTTCGACGGTGCGCTTCACTTCGTCGCGCTGAGCGTCGACCGCCTTCACTTTCACAAGCAGCGTGTCACGTTCTACGTGCGCGCCCTCGGTCAGATCTACCACTTTGACCACATCCACAATTTTATTGAGGTGCTTGGTGATCTGCTCGATCTTCAGATCATCACCCGTGGTGGTCACCGTCAGTCTCGACAGGGAGTGGTCGTCGGTAGGCGCTACATTCAACGACTCGATGTTGTAACCGCGCTGTGAAAAAAGCCCTACCACCCGTGAAAGCGCTCCGGACTCGTTTTCCAAGAGCACTGAGAGTATCCGTCTCATATCAGGTCCGCTCCGTCTTGCTGAGCCACATGTCCTTCATCGCCCCATTGGGCGCGACCATCATCGGATACACGTGCTCGTCGGGGTCGATATGAATGTCCATGAAGACCAGCTTATCTTTGAGCGCAAAGGCTTCCTTCATAGCCGGCAATAAATCGGACTGGCTCTTTACCTCCATCCCGACGTGACCATAAGCCTCTGCCAGCTTCACAAAGTCGGGCAGTGATGCCGCATAATGACTCTCGGAGTATCGACCGTCGTACTGCATATCTTGCCATTGCTTGACCATGCCCAAATAGTCATTGCGCAGATTAATGATCTTCACCGGACAACCGTACTGGCTGCAGGTGGAAAGCTCCTGAATGTTCATCTGGATACTGCCCTCACCCGTCACGCAGGCGACCTCCGCATTGGGCAAGGCAATCTTGATCCCCATTGCCGCCGGCAGGCCAAAGCCCATGGTGCCCAATCCGCCTGAGTTGATCCACCGGCGCGGGTAATCAAACTTGTAGTACTGCGCAGCAAACATCTGATGTTGCCCGACATCCGAGGTGACATAAGCTTCGCCATTTGTCGCCTCATAAAGTGCGCGAATCGCGTCCTGAGGCATGATGGCGGCCGATTCACCGTAGCGTCGCCCGTGCCAAAGCCCGTGCGCCTCGCGCCAGCTGTCGATCTGTTGCCACCATTTACCCAGCGAGTCCGCGTCAGGCAGCGCCCGCTCCGCGCTCTCCATTTGCAACGCAACCTGCTTATCCAATTCTGCAAGAATCGTCGCTACCGGGCCGACAATCGGGATATCGACCGGCACGATTTTGGCAATTGAGGCCGGATCGATATCCACATGGATAATCTTGGCCCCGGGGCAAAACTTGGAGACCGTGTTGGTAACGCGGTCATCAAAGCGCGCACCCACCGCCAGGATGACGTCCGAATGATGCATCGCCATATTGGCTTCATAAAAACCGTGCATACCCAGCATGCCGAGAAACTGCTGATCGCTTCCGGGATACGCACCAAGGCCCATCAGGGTATTGGTCACTGGGTAATTCAGTCGCCGCGCCAACGCCGTTAATTGCGCACAGCCCTCGCCCTGAATCACACCACCCCCCGCGTAAATGATGGGCCGTTTCGCTCCCAAGAGCATTCTTGCGGCCTTGCGGATCTGACCGGAGTGACCTTTGTCAGACGGCTGATAGGAGCGCAAGCTCACCGTCTCGGGATACTCATACGGAAACTTGTGCTCAGGCGCGGTCAGGTCCTTGGGAATATCGACCACGACCGGTCCCGGTCGCCCCGTTGAGGCAATGAAAAACGCTTTCTTGATCGTGGCAGGAATATCCTCCGCCTTCTGCACGAGAAAACTGTGTTTCACGATGGGTCGGGAGATACCGATCATATCGGTCTCCTGAAAGGCATCCTCGCCAATGAGATGGCTCTGCACCTGACCGGATATGACGACCAACGGGATAGAATCCATATATGCTGTTGCAATCCCGGTGATCGCATTGGTCGCGCCGGGCCCAGAGGTCACCAACGCCACGCCAGGTTTGCCGGTTGCGCGGGCATAGCCGTCAGCGGCATGCGTGGCAGCCTGCTCGTGGCGCACCAGAATATGTGGCACTTTTTCCGCCTGGAACAAGGCGTCATAGATGTGAAGCGCTGCTCCACCGGGGTATCCAAAGATGTACTCGACACCTTCGTCTTCTAGCGCGCGGACGATCATCTCGCCGCCGGACAGCATTTCCATGGCCACTCTCCATCTCGTTGCATCAGAGGGTGGCCAAACGCGGTATACGCAGCGCCACCATCACCTGTCGCACGAGACACCTGCCGGATCATTCCAGCATCCCTGCCAGACCACGATCACGAAACCCGTGTATCGGTGACCTGCGGGATAACGCAGTGTCGAGCCCGAGCGGCTAAGGC
>CALKEI010000155.1 GCA_938085095.1 uncultured Luminiphilus sp.
GGCGGACCGTGACATAAGCCAGAGGCGTGGCGCCGCTTTATTCAACTGAGCTCCTGATGATTTTAAGATCGGGCGTAATGACCGAGCCGATGGCCGCATGCGAGATCTGGGAGCGCGGCAGACTCAACTGACTGGCGATGGCCTCGGCCGCGGCAATGCCGGTGCAGTGTCCACCCATCATCAAGCCCAATCCCCGCTCACCCAACCAACTCGCCGTGCGGTCCAGCGTTGCGCCATCAGCCTGCCACAAGTGAAAACCCCCAACGATCGAGTAAATCGGCTCATCTTTTATCGCTTGAAGGACTTTACCGGTATTCATCAGCCCCGAATGACCGCACCCTGAGGTCATCAACCAACCCTTGTCAGTGAGATATCCCATCGACTGATCATCCATAATGATGTCGGGAGCGGCTTCTTCACCCGCGCCGATGAATAATCCGGCAGGACCGTTGTAGGTCTCCTCCACGCGGGGCACCGGTCCTGTCAGCCAGAGTTTAGGCGCAATTTCTATCGGGCCCTGCACCTCAATAAAAGTGATACCCAGGGCCTCGGCGGCATTTTTGAAGTCCAGCGCGCTGGCAAAATCACCCGGCCCAACCTTGACCCCCGTTTTCGTAACACGCTGATCAAAAAAACCTGTGGCCACATACACCTGACTGAGGGCGTCACGATTAGCGGTACGAAAGTGCTCTCTCAGGACCAATAATCCACCGGTGTGGTCACTGTGAAAATGACTGAGCACGACTTTTTTTACCTGTGAAAGGTCTGTTCCTAAATGCAGTACGTTGTGGAGCACCGTGTCCCGCTTGAATCCCGTATCAAACAGCACGGCATCTTGCTCGCTCTGAAAAAGCGCGGCGAAGCTCCACTCACCTAGACCGCCGTAGTCAGAAATATTGGTCGCGAGTACCGTGATTTGATAGGGGGCGGCCTGCGAAAAAGCAGGCCACATCAGACATAGCGCCAAGGCGATTATTTTGATCCGGGGATAACGCATCAACCATGTTCTCTCTGTGACCAAGGGCTCGGCGCAAATAATACAAGAGCCTCGCGTTACAGACAGCACAATCAACCTCTCAGGCCCTTATGTCAGTGAAGCCGGGAACCCTGGCGCGCGCAACGAGGTATCGAGCGCATCTTCCAATAATTTAACGATCATGGGGGATTGGCCTGCGCCGCCATACGCTTCTCTCGCTTCGTTGAAGCGCTTGAGTGTGGCGGAAGCCAATTCGAGCGGCACGCCAAATGACTCACCGAACTGGCGTGCAAACCCCAGATCCTTCAGCGCAAGATCGATGGTAAAACCAATGTCGTAACTGCCATTGAGAATAAGCTGACCTTCGGTCTCGTGGACAAAGGAGTTCCCTGATGAGGCGGCGATGGCTTGCCAGCTAGTGCCCAAATCCAAGCCTCCGCGGGCAGCCAGCATCAACGCCTCACCGCAAGCCTGCAAGTGGATAAACGCCAGCATATTGGTAATCACCTTGATCAGCGAGGCTGATCCAACATCACCCATGTGAAACACGGCATTGCCCATCACGTCGAGTGCCGGTTGGTGAAGCGCCAATAAAGCCCGTGGACCGCCCGCCAACAGCGTCAACTCCCCCCTAGCCGCAAGGTGGACTCCACCGGTTACCGGTAATTCGAGAAACCCCACCCCTGCTGCTTCTGCCAGGCCGGCAAACTGCAGCGCGTCGTCGCGGCTAATCGTCGACATTTCGATCACACTTGCGCCAGGCTCCATCACATCAAGAATTTGGCTCAGCACCTTTGCCGAGGCCTCAGGTGACGGCAGGCACGTGATCACGTGATCAACGGCGGCAGCGAGCTCCGTTGGCCCTGCCGCACGCCTGACGCCATTGGATTCAAGCGCCTCGATGAGCGCTTCGTCGAGATCAAAAGCCGTGACGGTAAATGCCGCGTCAGCCAAGCGAGCGGCAAGCTTGCCGCCGAGATTACCCAACCCAATAAACCCGTAGTGCATGTTGTAGAGACCTCCTGGTTAGCGTCGTTACCGGCAGAAGACAGCCGGCGCCACTATATTGGCGGAACCTCTCGTCTGTCGATCGTTTGTAACCACTCGATGATCTTTTGATTGGCCACTTCCGGCTGTTCTTGATGCAGAAAGTGCCCCGCTGCTGAGATCCGGCAGATGGTCAGACCCTCGGGAAAATCGTCCTGCACCATCAGTTGCTCAAACACATCACTGGCAATGCATCCGTCCCGCTCACCCGTTAGCGCAAGTGTTGGCACGGGGACCGGGTAGCAGGCGTCAGCAGCGCTTACCCTTAACGCCTTAAGTGATAGCGCGGCGCGGTAGTAACCGAGCGCGGCGGTGCGGACACCCGGCTGCGAGAGCGTATCGATCACGCTATCCAACACATCAGGCTCTGGGTGCCAGCCGGGGCTCCAATCGCGCCATAACTTTCGAATGAAATGATAATTGCGCCTGCTAACCACCCAATCCGAAATCCATGGCAGGTTAAAAAACCCCATATACCAAGAGAGCCTCAGCTGCTTGGGAATGCGCAAGCCTTCGCGCGCAAATCGCCCCGCATGCGGCACCGCCATCGCAGTCAGACTTCGGAGGCGCTCGGGCGCTGCCGCTGCCACCACATAGGCTACCGCCGCCCCCCAGTCATGGCCAACCAGGTGCACCGGCCCTTCGTTAAGGCTGTCGATCACAGAGAGAATATCGGTAGCAATGGTTTCCATTGTGTAGTCGCCATCCTCAGGCAGCGAACCGGGCTCGTAGCCCCGTAACGTCAGCGCGATGACGCGGTAACCCGCATTAGCGATAGCAGGGAGTTGGTAACGAAATGAACCGGCGTTGTCAGGGAATCCATGCAAACACAACACTACGGGACCCTCTCCCATGGCCTGCGCCGAAAATGTCAGTGCACCATGCTCGAAGGTGAGGTGGTCGATGTCTGCTGGTGCGCTCATCGTCATGTTCCGAGTTGCCCCTCGCAAGTGTCGGCTAAGCGCGCCATACTTTCAATTTTTGAGAGCCACCCCATGACGACTACCATCTGGCATAACCCTCGTTGCTCCAAATCGCGGCTGACACTGGCCCTGCTCGAAAAGCAAGGCATTGAACCTATCGTGAGACTGTATTTAGAGGAGGCACCCTCGGAGTCGGAGCTCAAGCTTGTGGTCAGTCAGCTTGGCATGAGTCCCTGGGAGCTGCTGAGGCGCGGCGAGAAAATATGTAAAGAACTCGGGCTGACGAAAGAGAGCGGCGATGACGTGCTCATCTCCAAGATGAGTCAGCACCCTATTCTCATTGAGCGCCCAGTGGTGATTCATGGTGCAAGCGCCGCGTTAGGTCGACCCCCTGAAAACGTCTTATCCCTGCTCGCCTGAGGGGCAGTATCAGCTCAAATCGGGGCGCTCGCCCACCCGCCCACACACATCGCTCGCCACACGCTGGGCAAAAATAAAGTCGCCTAGGGCCGTTTGTTGGTCGTTCAGCGCTGTTAGACACTGATCCATCTCTCCGTCTGCGCGTGTCATACAGAGATTAAAGGTATCGAAGTAATGACGAACCGCGCCGTATTTGCTTTTTGCCCGATCGCGGGCCGTCTCACAATCTGAGGGAAGCTGATCGTTGCTCGAGACAATGGCAGAGAAACACAGCGCCGTAACTCCGATCAAAAAATACTGCTTGCAGGACATAAGCCGTTTCCTCACTGGCGTCATCGGCTGAGGCACAAGTCGGGATCTAAAGCGAGATCCTCGTCGAGTTGAACACCAAAGGTATTGAGCATCATCGATACCTGTGTGTACTGAGCCACTGTCATGACCAAATCCATGCGCTGCTTTTCCGAAAAGGCACTGAGCGCTTGCCATGTGGCGTTGGTAATAAAAGCATCGCTGGTGAGCTCGTCAGTCGCTCTCATCAAGGCGCGATCTGCGTCACCCCAATCGGCGGCCTCCGGGCCCGCCTTGATTCGCTCAATTTCCACTTCTGTCAGGCCACAGTCCAAACCAATCCGCACATGCTGTGCCCATTCATAACCTGACTTCCAGTTGAAACCCGCCCGTAGAATCACCAACTCGCGATCGCGCGGACTCAGGCTATTGGCGTCCGAAAGAATATAACCACCCCAGGCCATGAAACGCTTAAAGGCCTTTGGCGCACGAGCGAGCGTGCGAAAAATATTCAGCACCGGGATCGTTTTGAAGCGGGGCCCCAACAACGCCAGTAGCTCCGGCGCTATCTCGGCCACTTCCATGGGTGCGACACGCGCCTCATCTAATCTCATCGTCAGCCTCTCTCTGAACAGCACTCATTCGATCCACCACCTGTGTAGCGCAGGCCATTGATCTTAGCCTAACCCTATGGAGCACGGCACACCCTGAGATTTCCATGGATGCAGCGGCATCTTATCTCGGTCCGGGTTTGGTCGACACCGCTCGTCAACACCGCCGCCACCCGACAATATTTTCACGCTGTGGCAACGTTCATGGTTTTGGTAAGGTGCGTCCGCGAGCGCGGCAATACTCGTATAGAAAGCCCGGACATTGATAAAAGAGACGTTTATGGATCCGCTCAGCCAAGCCGCCATTGGCGCTGCTGCCGCTCAGTCCGCCAGCGCCGAAAAAACGGTGAGACACGCCTTGTGGATTGGCGCTGTGGCGGGCATGGCTCCCGACCTGGATGTGTTGATCCAATCCAGCGCCGATCCACTACTGGCGCTCGAGTATCATCGTCAGTTCACTCACTCGCTGCTGTTTGTCCCTATCGGGGCACTGCTCTGCACTGCGGTGCTCTACCCGTTAGTCAGGAAGCAACTATCTTTCAGGAAGGTCTGGCTCTTCGCGACGCTGGGCTATGGCACCCACGGCCTGCTCGATGCCTGCACAACATACGGCACCCAGTTGCTATGGCCTCTCACCGACACGCGGTTCGCCTGGCACAACGTATCGGTCATTGACCCCCTGTTTACGCTGCCCTTGATCGCACTGCTGGTGACCTCGGTCATTCTGCGTGCACCTAAACCGGCGATCTGGGGACTCTGTTGGGCAGTCTGTTACTTGGGTGTCGGATTGGTCCAGCATCAACGAGCACTCTCCGCAGCGGAGCGCATCGTTGCAAGCCGGCAACACGAACCGGCACGACTTGAGGTCAAACCCGGGTTTGCCAACCTGTTGGTTTGGAAGGCTATTTACGAACACGATGGTCGGTACTTCGTCGACGCGGTCCGCGTTGGTATGACACCGAGCTATTTCCCCGGTGAATCAGTACCTAAATTCGATCTTGTCGCCGACTTCCCTGCACTCAACCTCGCCTCACAGCAGGCTCGGGATATCGAACGTTTCCGCTGGTTCTCTGATGATTGGCTGGCATTGGATCAGGATCGTCCGGCTCTTATTGTCGACATGCGCTATTCGCAATTGCCCAATGCTATAAAAGGCTTATGGGGCATCGATGTGGCCCCCGGAAAGGCTGAAAATGCCCATGTCGGATGGTCCGTGCAACGCGAGACCAGTGCCACTGAGCTAACGATATTCTGGCAACAGCTACTCGGCACGCATGCACAACCCCTGCCCTAAGCTCTAGCGTCGCCGGCCGATATCCGTCAGCCAAGAGTCACTAAAAAGCATCCGTATGCGGAAAAATCGCCCGCCTAAAACGCGGTCGTCTTCAGACTGGCACTCATTGGCAAAGGAGGCTTCCAGAACTTGACTGGCTCACCGAGTTGGCACAACATCAAAGCATGCCGTGGAAAGGACTCCATGCATCAACACGGTTGCCAAAACCACTGAGGCGAGCACTTGGCCAAGGTGGGCGAGCGTGAGCACCGTCCCGCGAGGGCATCCAGCGGCACATGTGGCCGTGGTCTTGGCAGGACCTGATACCGGTCTGCGCACGCGAGCCGAGGGCTTAGCGGGAACAATATGTCCATGACGACGCCGTCCAGGGAGGGGCTAGTCTGTGCACAGAGACGAAAACCAACTCTCTCACGACACTCCGAATGCACCGGGTGGGCCAGACTCGTTAGATGAAGTAACCAGACTGCGCTATCGGATGATTGGGATCAGTTTTTACTGGTTCGCAGGCATCGTCACACTGCAACTGTTTTTTGGTTTTATAGAGCTTCAATTTGTCGTCCCCGGGGACGGCGTCGTGCCACTCCCGATGACTCTGCTTATTGTCGTCACTGCGGTCTGCTGGCTGGGCAACCTGCTTGCCAAGCTGGCACGTTTACCAAACAGCACCTTGGCCTCCGTACGCTGTGAGACCGTCTTTTTCGCCGCTGCCGCTGGGACTGCAGCCGGGACTTATGAGCTCGGGATGAATACGCACGTTGCCATCGTCGGGGTGTTCGCCAGTGCGATGGCGACGATTCACAAGTCTGCGCGCGCCGGGCACATTAAGCTTGGCATCTGCTTCACCATAGCGCTGATCGCACTCTATGCTCGCAATGACACACAAGTTGTTCCCGACAACTCATATTCTATGCTGCCTTGGGGCGTCACCTGGAATATGTTCTCAGCGTTTCTTTTACCCTATGCCTTCGGTGCCATTCTCAACCAAACGATCTTTTTCTTGGTTGCGTCCTTTAGCCGCAGTCATCAGCGGCAAATTGTCGCACTGGAGCAACTCGAACATCGCTCAGAGCGCGATACGCTGACCGGGCTTTTTTCAAGGGCATCCTTGCCGACAAAATTTAAAGCGCTCAATCAGGTTGCGACAGACACCAACAGCCAATTGGCGGTCGCGTTAATCGACCTCGATAATTTCAAGAACATCAACACTTTTGGTGGCCATGATGCCGGCGATAAAACGCTAACCGCCTTTTCCGCTCGCCTGTCAGAGACGCTGCCCCACGCCCACTTATTTCGACTGGGAGGTGACGAATTTTTGGTCGTTCAGGTGCTTCAAGGTGATAGCTCGGAAATCACTGGGCGTCTCCAACAGTGCACAAGTCCAATGAAACTGGTCTACGAAAAAGATGATTTAGAGATTTCGTCCAGTATCGGACTCACAATCGCGGCTGCGCCCTGCTCTTATCAACGCGCTGTCTCCCAAGCGGATATTGCTCTGCGGCAAGCTAAAAGGCAGGGAAAAGGCGTTACGGTGCTTTTTAAACCCGGGCATTCCGTCCCGGATGTAAGCGACGTGCAACGCCCCTTCGCTATTGTCTCGCCTCTTACAGATCACACATCCAAGTCGGAAATACCCGCTCGCGAGGTCGGTGCGGCGATCCTATCGGGTCAAATCCGATACGCGGTACAACCTGTCTTCGACGTGCAAACCCAGCGCATATCCGGTGCGGAGTGCCTGCTGCGCTGGCAGCTTAGCGACGGCTCGATTGTGCCCATTCACCACTATCTCGATACGTTTACCGTCCTAGAGTGGCAGGCCCCGTACATGAACCAACTGATTCAGCAAAAGGAGCAGCTGTTCAGGGCCATTCGATCAGTCGACGAAATTAACGTGCATTTTAATTACGCTGTAGAGACGCTGAATAGTCAGGCCTTTACAGATCGAATCATAGGCGCCCTTGCAGCCACACCCGCCGACCTCCGGGGATTCGTTGTGGAAATATGCGAGCAAGGGGCGAAACCCGCAGAACAAATCATAGCGGATCGACACCTCGCAGTATTGCGTAAAGCAGGGGTCAAGGTTGCTATTGATGACTTTGGCGCGGGGCACAGCAATCTGGAACGACTGACCCATCTGGACGCTGATATTCTGAAACTCGACAGACAGTTTGTCGCTCTGAGCACCCACTCGAAACGTGGCTTGGCCATTCTGGAGAATGTACTGGAGCTGGCCGAGTCGCTCCAGATCACCCTTATCGCCGAGGGTGTAGAGACGGAAGAACAGGAAGCCCTCCTTGCCAGAATAGGCATTACCGAACATCAGGGGTTTTTGAGAGGCAGGCCGGTCTGGCCAGAGTCATTTATCGATCAACTCCGGCAGCGTAACCTTGGTGAGCACATCGCTACGAGAAGCACCCTCTAAGATGGCTCAAAAAAACGCCAGGGCATAGGCGCGGTGCGACTGTCACATTTAAAAATTTTTCTTGTTGCCTCTCTGTGCATCAGTTAGCTTCTTAGGCCATTCTTTAACTTCATGACACACATCACTATGGCGCGCGGAAAATTTCAGAACATCGTGGAGACAGTAGGCGACACGCCCATTGTTAAAATCAATCAACTCGCACCCAACCACGTAACCATGTGGGCGAAAATCGAAGCCTTCAACCCACTCGGCTCAGTCAAAGACAGGCTTGCCATGGGCATTATCGAGGCTGCTGAAGCGTCAGGCGAACTGCAGCCGGGGCAAACTGTAATTGAGGCGACGTCAGGCAATACCGGAATTGGTCTGGCAATGGTGTGCGCAGCCAAGGGCTACCCGTTTGTCTCGGTGATGGTGGAGACCTTCTCGGTTGAGCGCCGCAAACTGATGCGCTTCCTCGGTGCCAAGGTGATCCTCACACCCAAGGAAGAGAAAGGCATGGGCATGGTCACCAAGTGCCGGGAACTGGCGGAAGCCAATGGCTGGTTCATGGCACGACAATTTGAAAACCCTGCCAATGCCGATATCCACGAGCGCACCACAGCGCGCGAGATCATGGATGCCTTCGAGGGCGAGCAGCTCGATTACTTCGTCTCGGGTTACGGCACCGGTGGCACCATGACAGGTGTGGCCCGTGTGCTTCGTGCGGAGCGACCAGAAACCAGGATCATTACCACTGAGCCCGATGGTGCGGCGCTACTGTCTGATGGGCGGGCGCAGGAGCGCCGGGAGGACGGTTCTGCCAGTGGCAGCCACCCCGCCTGGGCACCTCACATGATTCAGGGCTGGACACCCGATTTCATTCCGCTGGTCGCTCAGGAATCCATCGACAAGGGTTATATCGACGAAGTGGTACCGGTGTCGGCGGATACCTCGTTTGCCACCGCGCAAGCGCTGGCGCAAAAAGAAGGCATCTTTTGCGGTATCTCCTGCGGTGCCACGTTTGCCGCGGCACTGGATGTGGCGCAGCGCGCCGCGCCGGGCTCTGTGATCTTGTGCATGCTGCCCGATACCGGAGAGCGATACCTGTCTACCCCGCTATTTGGTGATATCGAGGCCGAAATGACCGAGGAAGAGTGGACACTGGCGCGCTCGACACCCAGCGCCGTGTTGGCAACATAAAAGTGTCTATCGAACCGATCCAGCTTGACCCTGATCCGCTAGCGCCCTACCGGATATCGCCAGGCTTCAAGGCGCATGGCATGCTCTATTTGTCAGGGCACGCCGCTATCAGCGAGTCCGGGGAACTGGTTGGTGTCGGCGACTTTGACGCGCAGGCTGAGGCCACGTTCGAATCATTGGGCAGAACCCTTCGGGCCGGCGGATCAGATTTATCCCAAGTGATTAAAGTGACGATTTATCTGACCGACATGTCTCACTTTGACAAGATCGTGGCGCTGCGGGAGAAATGGTTCACAGAACCCTA
>CALKEI010000156.1 GCA_938085095.1 uncultured Luminiphilus sp.
ATTAAACTGAAGAAAGCAGCGTGCGGGCTTTTTCGAGATCGCTTAGGCTCTCGCGAATGGCAGCTTGGACTTCAACCGGCGAGGGCTCTCTGCGTTCGTTGCTTAATCGCTGGCGTGCGCCCCCGATGGTGTACCCCTGAGAATACAGCAGGCTGCGAATGGTGCGCACCAGTTCGACATCTTCGCGCTGATAGTAACGTCTATTACCACGGCGCTTTACCGGGCTTAACTGTGGAAATTCTTGCTCCCAGTAGCGCAATACATGGGGTTTCACCGCGCAGAGCTCACTCACCTCACCGATAGTGAAGTAACGCTTGCTGGGAATCGCAGGCAGCTCGTCGTTGTGTCGCGGATCAAACATCAATAAAGCCCTCGTCTCCCATACTCTCATCCACTCGCACCTTAAGCTTTTGGCCTGGTTTGAATGTCACGACCCGACGGGCAGAGATGGGTATTTCTTCTCCGGTCTTGGGATTACGGCCCGGTCGCTGTCGCTTGTCACGCAGATCAAAATTACCAAAGCCCGACAACTTCACCTGCTCATTGTTCTCCAAGCAAATCCGAATCTCTTCAAAAAACTGTTCGACCAGTTCCTTGGCCTCGCGCTTATTCAAGCCCAAGCGTTCATGCAGCCGGTCGGCCATTTCAGATTTAGTCAGCGCGGTCATAGCGTCGATTAGTGCCTCAATTTGACACCTAGTTTTTCCCCTAGGGATTCAACAACTTGTGACAAGGACAGGTTGATCTCTTCGTCAGTTAGGGTGCGACTTTGCTCCCGGAAAGTCAAACCTATAGCGAGACTTTTCTCGTTTTCTGCCACACCCTCGCCCTCATAGACATCGAAAATCAGCGCGTCCGCCAAAGACGATCCCGCTGCGGCCCGAGCACAATCCAGCACATCGGACGCTGACGTCTCAGCCTTCACGATAAGCGCAAGATCTCTGCGCACCTCTGGAAAGCGAGAGATTTCCTGATAGTCGGGTATCGACCTGTCGGCTATCGCCGTGAGGTCTAGTTCTGCAACAAAGGTCTGATCGGGCAGGTCGAGCTGCTTGGCTGCGTTGGGGTGAAGTCGTCCCATCACTCCGATAACCTGCTCTCCAAGGCGCACCTCGGCGGTCTGTCCATCATGAAGACCGGGTCTTACCATCGGGCGGAATGTCAGTGGCTGGTCAGCAGCACCGAGCAAAGCCTCAACCTCGCCCTTTAAGTCATAAAAATCGACCGGCTCTGTCTTCGCAGACCAACCTTCAGGCAAGCGAGAACCGCACATCAGCAGGGCCAGCATGGGCGTCTGTTGCAGCGACTCATCGGGTAAAAAGCGCAGTCCCGTCTCGAACAACCGTACTCTCGTCTGCTGGCGGTTCACGTTATGGGCCGCGGCGCTCAGAAGTCCAGGGATCAGGGACGTCCGCATCACAGCCAAATCGCTGGAAATGGGATTCTGTAGCGCTATTGGATCGATCTCGGGGTCAATCAACCGCTGCTGCTCCGGACTCACGAAGCTAAAGGTGATCGCCTCGCTGAATCCTCGCGCGATCAAGCGCTGTTTCAGCAGCGTCTGGGGTGTTTTTGACTCGGCTATGGCACTCGCAGAGCCCGCACCTCGCAGGGGTTCAACGGGAATGTTGTCATAGCCATAGATGCGGGCAATCTCTTCAATCAGGTCTGCCTCCCGACCCATGTCGAAGCGCCAGCTCGGTGCGGTGCATGACCACGTTGCCTCGTCAGCAGCCACCTCCACAGCGAAACCCAGGCCTGAAAAAATGCGAGTGACTTCCTCTGCGGGGATGTCGATCCCCAGCATCTGTTGGATCGCTGCAGCGCGGACGGTGACGGGTTCATGAACCGGCAAATCTGCCGGCGAAGATACATCCGTCACGGGACCCGCTTCGCCGCCCACACAATCCAGTAGCAACTGTGTCGCCCGCTCGATGGCACGGTAGGCAAGCTCAGGGTCCACTCCTCGCTCGTAACGATGCGAAGCATCGGTGTGTAAACCATATTGACGGGCGCGCCCTGCCATCAGCTCCGGGGAGAAAAAGGCCGCTTCAAGAAAAAGATGTGCGGTATGAGCGCCAATACCACTGCCCTCGCCTCCCATGATCCCCGCCATGGCCAGCGCTTTCTTGTGGTCAGCAATGACCAAGGTCCCGTCACTGAGCGCTCGCTCTTCACCATCGAGAAGCGTAATGCGCTCCCCGGATTCAGCCTGACGCACTCTAATACCGCCCTCGAGTGCATCAAGATCAAACGCATGAAGCGGCTGGCCAAGCTCGAGCATGACGTAATTGGTGATATCGACCACTGCATCGATTGATCGAATACCGGCACGACGCAGCCGCTCACCTATGTAAAGGGGCGTCGGTGTGGAGATATCGACATTGCGGATCACCCGTCCGAGATATCTCGCACACTGAGCCGAGGCGAGCACCTCGACCGGAAAGGTGTCAGTAATCGCCGGCGTAACGACCTCCGAGGGCGGTGCGCCAAATCCAGCCCCTGTCGCCACCGCTAGGTCCCGCGCCACCCCCAAAATGCTGAGGCAGTCTGCGCGATTCGGCGTGAGCCCAATTTCAATCAACCGATCATCAAGGTCCAGATAGACCTCAATTGGCGTCCCGACGGGCGCATCGGAGGCTAGCGCCAGCAGTCCGTCATGGTCATCAGATAGCTGTAATTCGGCGCCAGAGCACAGCATGCCCTGCGATTCGATCCCACGGAGCTTGGCTTTCTTAATCTTGATGCCCCCGGGTAAGGTTGCACCGGGCTGCGCCAATGGCGCCTTCAGCCCGGCAGAGGCATTGGGCGCCCCACATACAATCTGCACGGTCTCTGAGCCAGTATTGACGCTACAGACCCTGAGTTTGTCGGCATCAGGATGAGGCTCAGCAGACACGATTTCAGCGATCACTACGCCACTCAAACCCTCTGCTAACGGCGTCACCGCATCAACCTCCAGCCCTGCCATGGTCAGACAGTGGGCCAGCGCTTCAGAATCGAGATCAGGATTCACCCATTCCCTGAGCCAATTTTCAGACAGAATCACGCTAGCACCTCAGCGGAACTGCGCCAAAAAGCGCAGATCATTTTCAAAGTTGAGGCGCAAATCGCCAATGCCATAGCGCAGCATGGCAAGGCGCTCGACCCCCATACCGAAGGCAAAGCCCTGAAAGCGCTCGGTATCGACTCCACTCATTTCGAGCACCCGCGGGTGCACCATGCCGCAGCCCATGACTTCGAGCCAGCCGGTGCCGCTGCAGATCCGACAGCCCTCACCCGCGCATTTCACACACTGAATATCGACCTCGGCCGAAGGCTCGGTAAAGGGGAAGTAAGAGGGGCGAAAACGGACTGCAAGCGCATCCTGTTCAAAAAAGGCATGGAGGAAGTCTTGAATAATCCCCTTCAATTGACCGAAGCTAACCCCCTCGTCAATCAGCAAACCCTCTACCTGATGAAACATCGGAGAGTGGGTTAGATCAGAATCGCACCGATAGACTCGACCGGGACAAATCACTCGCAGAGGCGGCTCGCGGGCTTCCATTGTGCGCACCTGCACTCCTGAGGTGTGGGTGCGCAGCACATGCGTCTCGTCGATATAAAACGTATCGTGCATCGCTCTTGCAGGGTGATGCGCAGGAATATTGAGCGCTTCGAAATTGTGATAGTCGTCCTCTATTTCTGGACCCTCTACCACCTCGAATCCGAGGCCCGAGAAGAATTCGGTCATGCGCTCGATGGTACGTGTAATCGGATGAAGCGCTCCGAGGTCCTGTCGACGTCCAGACAGAGTCACATCGAGCGTTTCACTCTCGAGTTGTTGAGCAATGGCGGCGCGCTGCAAGCTGTCTTTACGCTCGGTGATCAGCTCGCTAAGCACCTGTTTAACCGCATTGATCTCGGCGCCCACTTTGGGCCGTTCGGTCGCGTCAAGCTGACCCAGTGATTTCAGCAGGGCTGTGACACGCCCCTTTTTGCCCAGGAGGTCCACCCGAAGTTTTTCGAGCGTAGCCGTATCCTCCGCCGACTCAATCGCGGTGGTCGCTTCGACTTTTAAATCATCCAGTGCTTGCATCGGCTCGATGTTGCGGAGTCGCCCTCGACGGTGTCAATACAAAAAAGGGAGACAACTGCCTCCCCTATCGTGACTCAATCAGACAAACGATATCGCAATCTGGGATATCAGGCCGCCAGAGCAGTGCGAGCACGCTCGACCACTACGGCAAACGCCTCTTTGTCATGAACCGCCAAATCAGCAAGGACCCGGCGATCGAGCGAAATCTCTGCTCGCTTCAAGCCATTAATCAGTCGGCTGTAGGTCAATCCGTTAGCACGAGACTGCGCGTTAATTCGCGTGATCCACAGAGCACGGAATTGACGCTTTCGCTGCCGACGGTCGCGGTAGGCATATTGCCCGGCCTTGGTGACGGCTTGCTTGGCAACACGGAATACACGCGAACGCGCTCCGTAGTAGCCCTTGGCTTTTTTCAGAATTTTCTTGTGACGGCGGTGAGCCGTTACTCCACGTTTTACGCGAGGCATAGGTCAGTTCTCCTGATGAAGGTCAGCGTTATTTGGTTCGCAGCATGCGATCGATCAAAACCTCATCCGATTTATGGATCATCGAGGTTCCACGCAACTGCCGCTTACGCTTGGTCGTCATTTTAGTCAGGATGTGACTTTTGTAAGCGCTTTTACGCTTGTAGCCACCTGCTGTCTTTTTAAACCGCTTGGCGGCCCCGCTGTGAATTTTTGCTTTTGGCATGATTACTACTCCGCATTGGCACGTACCGATATATCGGTCGTGGTGGGCTTAACCGGACGTCAGGGCATTCACGGGCCACTAACTCCGTTTCTTTGGGGCGATCACCATCGTCAGTTGCCGGCCTTCCATTTTTGGAAACTGCTCGACACTGCCTAACTCGACCAGATCAGCTTCTACTCTTTTGAGTAACTCCATGCCGATTTCCTGGTGGGCCATTTCACGGCCGCGATAACGCAGCGTGACCTTGGCCTTGTCGCCATTTTCGAGGAAACGCACCAGGTTGCGCAGCTTTACCTGATAGTCTCCTTCCTCCGTCCCTGGACGAAATTTCATTTCCTTGATCTGGGTGCGCTTTGCTCGCTTACGCTGTGCCGCTTTCTGCTTCTTGGACTCGAAGACATGCTTGCCATAGTCCATGATCTTGCAGACCGGCGGATCGTTTTCGGCCATCATGACCAGATCCATACCAGCCGCTTCTGCAGCAGCCTGGGCCTCGGCGTTGGAGACAATCCCCACCTGACCCCCTTCGGCATCGACCAAGCGGACGTTTTCCGCTGTTATCTGATCGTTAGTCAGCGCTTTTTTGCTGTTACTTTCGCTCTTAATACTACCTCTCTCCCATCAAGATTTTACTTCTGGAGGCAGTCATCCGAGCTACAAAGAACAATCGAGCGCTTCCTCCATCACAAACAGGAGCGCGAGTTTACTGCTCGAAAACAGGATTCACAAGCGAAAAGAAACCCGACAAATTGCGGTGCCATCCATGTTTTCTGGGGGTTCTGGCAGAGCAAAGGGGGTTTGATTGCGCATCCCGTGCCGCTCCAGGGCCAAAACGTCTAGAAAGGTTGGCCCAGTTGCCCCGATTTGAGCCAGCATGCTCAGTCGAACAACGTTATGCCGCCGCTAGCGCCAGCCGTGTCCAATCCCGCGGTGTGCAGCCATAACGGCGCTGAAAAAAACGACTGAAATTGCCCGAGGTGGCGTAGCCCAGCTGCTCGGCGATGGCTTGCATAGGGTAGATCCCGCTCTCCAACAAGGATAAGCACATTTCGGCGCGCACATCGTCGACCAGATCAGAAAATCGACAAGACAACTCGCGCTCGAAGCGCCGCTGCAAAGTGCGCTTGTCACAGTTCAATCTCATTGCGAGCTGGGTGAGGTCACAATTTCCGGTAGGCAAGTGGGCACGTATCCAGCTGCAGGTGTCATTGCGCAGCAACGATTTTCTAGCATCTTCCTGGTAACGCTCCCGCTCCGCTATCAGTTCGGGCGTGACACTCACCTCCCGGCGAAGCGGGTTGGCGCGGTTCAGACAAGAGCGGGCGAGCAATAGCTCCGTCTCTGGAGCGTCGCTCTCGATAGGAACGCCTAAAAAGTGGCTGGGCCATTCCGTATTAGAGGCGCTCGGCTTGATGCGAATGAGCGTAGGTTGAAACGCGTCTCCCAGGGCTGACTTAAAGCCGGCCACCAGCTGAAAAACACCCAGCGTAAGAAGCCGCTCACCCTGCATCCGAGACACCCCGGTAGGACGATCAAACCACCCTGTGATCCCGACATTGTCCCCACGCAAACTCCCCGTCCAATACAGGGGCTCGGCG
>CALKEI010000157.1 GCA_938085095.1 uncultured Luminiphilus sp.
ATAACCCGAAATGAGCGACAAACCTGTATTTTCAACTGCAGCAACGCTAGACCCTACCGCGAGTATTGCCAGCACTAACAAGGTACTGAGCAACACGTATTGGCTACTGGGGCTCACGCTGGCATTCAGTGCACTGACCGCCACCGTCGCCGTTGCCATCAACCTGCCACAATCAATGGCTTTGGTGTTGATGATCGTCGGATTTGTGCTGCTGTTCGTCGTCCATAAGATGGCGGACTCTGCAAAAGGGCTTCCCGCTATTTTTGCCTTCACCGGAGTCTGGGGCGCATCGATTGGCCCTATGCTGTCGTTCTACCTCGCCATGGAAAACGGACCCACTATGGTCTTGCAGGCGCTGGCGGGCACTGCTTTGGTCTTCTTCTCGCTGTCGGCGTATGCGCTGAACACCAAGAAGGACTTTTCCTACATGGGCGGATTTCTCATGACGGGTTTGATCGTGGCTGTAGTGGCCATGATCGCCAATATCTTTCTTGCCATACCGGCCTTGTCCCTCACGCTCTCTGCGGTGGTCGTAATGATCATGGCAGGACTGATTCTGTTCGATACCAGCCGAATCATTCATGGCGGAGAGACTAACTATATTCGCGCCACCGTAGGGCTCTACCTGAATATCTTTAACCTCTTCATTCACCTCCTTCACCTGATCGCCGTGTTTACCGGCAATGATGACTGAGAAGACTGCGAGCGTATTAGAGGCCCCGGCTGAGCCGGGGTTTTTTTTATTCCGATCATGCAATTTTCACTGATTGTTCGCACGCGTCCCGAGGACGACCACCGCTTGATCGTGTTGCAGGGTTTTCTGGCCGCGGTAATCGAGCAGGGTCACTCTGTTCGACAATGCTTCTTTCAGAGCGAAGGGGTCATCACCGCTACTGACAGCGATAATCTCGCCATCTGGCAGCGCGTCGCGGAAGAAACCGGTGCCGAGTTACTGCTGTGCAGCCAAGCGGTTGAGGAACATAAGGTGGAGCCGCTTGAGCCTTTTGCCGTCGGTGGCCTGGGCGCGTTGGTCGAGGCTGCGGTGCGCTCTGACCGGGTGGTTTCCTTTGTCTGACGCCACCTCTAACAGCAGAAAATGGCTTGTGACGCTCTCAGGGGGCGCCGACTCAGCCGGGACTGCCCTCAAGGCAGGAGTCGATCTGGCTCTCGCCGCGGGAGCTTTCGGTCAGAGCGTTACGCTGGTCTTTTGCGGAAAAGGGCTCGGGCTTCTCAGCTCCGAGCCGCCGGTCAACGACAATTTGCATCGCCTACTGGGCTCACTGCCCTACTATGAGATTGCACAAGTTCATACGTTGGACGTGCCGCCAGACACCGCACCGCTTCGGCAAGATTTGACGATATTGCCGATGACCGTCGAAGAATGGTCAGCCGCGGCCTCCGACGCAGATATCGTGGTGAACTACTAATGGTGCTCCATATGCTTTACGGCACGGAACAGCTGCCAGAGTGCCTCGCTCTGCTGACCAGTGATGACTCGGTGATTGTGATGGAACCGGCGACAGGGATGGTTGATCTAAAAACCCTTGCGTCGCTCCCATGCCCTGCGTTTGCGCTGGACGCTACTCCGTTAGAGGCCAGCGATGACGACAGTCTTCCGCGGATCAGCATCGCGACGTGGGTAGAGCTGGCCACCCGGCATCCTCATAGCATGACGTGGCGGTAGCGTATGCTCACTGAAGATGCTCTGACCGCACTGTGTGATGACAATGGGTTTCTGCTGACGAGAGAGCCATGGACCGCCGAGGTCGCTATTCTGTTTGCACAGCAAGAGGGTATTGAGCTCGAGGCGCCTCATTGGGAAATCATTTCGCTGCTCCAAAACTTTCATACAACCTACGGCGACTCACCCGCCAATCGCGCTCTGGTGAATTTCGTTCGGCAACACCTTGGTCCTGATAAAGGCAACAGCCTGTACTTAATGGGCCTGTTTCCGGGTTCTCCCGCTCGGGTAGGGAGCCGCATCGCTGGGCTGCCGAAGCCCAAGAACTGCCTTTAAATTCAGTGCAACCCCTCAACTTCAAACCGGAGATGTGTGAGGCGCTGTTCGCCGAAAAAGCGAACACGGCGCTGACGACACTCGCGGGGTTCTCGCCGCCGACGCCAGAACGCTATCACTCGGCACCCCGGGGCTATCGCCTCAGGGCAGAATTCAGAGTTTGGCATGAGGGCGACGACCTGAACTACGTGATGTTCCCGCCCGGGGAGCCGCGTAACCCACAGATCGTCGAAGCGTTTCCGATTGCGGGCCCTCGCATTACCGACACCATGGAGCCCCTGCGAGTAATGCTCAAAGGCTCGACGGCACTGCGGCGCAAGCTATTTCAGGTGGAGTTTCTGTCAACGCTGAGTGGCGAGCTGCTCATCACGCTAATCTATCATCGCCCGCTCGAAGACGATTGGCTCCAATCCGCGTCTCTGATTGCCGAGACATTCTCTTGCAAGATCATCGGCCGCAGCCGAAAACAAAAACGGGTGCTCGACACCGACTGGGTTGAAGAGGTCATTGAAGTCGACAGTCGGCAATACCGCTACCGCCAGCCGGAACAATGCTTTACCCAACCCAACGGCGGTATCAATCAACAGATGATGCAGTGGCTGCTACGGGAGTCTCAGCCGACAGATTCTGACCTACTGGAACTTTACTGCGGTATTGGCAACTTCACGCTGCCGCTGTCGCAACGATTTCGCTCGGTTCTGGCCACAGAGCTCAGCAAACCCGCCACTGAAGCGGCGCGCTGGAACGTCCAGACCAATCAGATCGACAATGTCGAACTGGCGCGGCTGTCGGCTGAAGAGATGACCGCTGCCATGGCCAAGGAACGGCCGTTTAGACGGCTTGCCCATTTGCCGCAAGCACTCGACGACTACCACTTCGACACCTTACTGGTGGATCCGCCACGGGCGGGCCTCGACGCAGCGACCCTAGCGCTGGCGAGCAGCTTCCAGCGGGTGCTCTATATTAGCTGCAATCCCGAGACCCTCAGCCAGAACCTCGCTACACTCTCGGGGACCCATTCGATTCAAAGTCTGGCTTTTTTTGATCAGTTTCCCTACACACCTCATCTCGAGTCGGGCGTGATCCTGACAAGGCGATAATCATGGACGCACTACCCCCGGATCAGATTACCGATCAACTGGATCAACACCCGAATTGGCGGTTAGAAAACAATTGGCTGGCGAGGGATATTCAGTTTCCCGATTTCGTGACCGCCTGGCAGTTTATGAACCACGTCGCGCTGTGCGCGGAACAGCAGGATCATCACCCCAACTGGTATAACGTATATGGAACAGTGCAACTGCGTCTCTCGTCCCACGACGCTGCCGGCGTAACCGAGCGGGATTTTCGCTTGGCACACAGTATCGACGCGTATCTTGCCAAGGTCGCACATACGAACTTGCCCGCCACCCCTATCTTTACACCCTAAACTGCGAAGGAGAACTCCGTGCCACAATCGTTTTATGACGCCAGCGTAGGCTGCTACCAGCAAATTCTCGAGAGCACTGCACAGGTGCTCAAAGCGGGACAGGAACATGCAGAGACTCATAGTCTGGAGCTGTCAGAGATGGTCGACTATCGACTTCACGAGACAATGCTGCCGCTTAGCTTTCAGGTGATCTCAGTGTGGCATCACTCCCATGGCGCGATTGAGGGCATGCGGGCAGGCGTATTCACCCCTCCACCCAGCAAGCCCGGCATCGACTATTCGGGCCTCTGTGATTTGGTTGATGAGGCACTGGCCACAATGAGTCAAGAGACTGAGGAGTCGATGGCCGCTCTATCAGGTCAGAATATGATCTTCCGCTTGGGTGAGGCAGAAATCCCGTTCACCACGGATAATTTTCTGGCGAGCTTCTCGAAGCCTAATTTTTATTTCCACACAACCACGACCTACGCTATTTTGCGCCAACTTGGCACTCCGCTGGGCAAGCGGGATTATCTGGGCAACATGAAGATGGGGCACTGAAAGCGGATGAACGACCCGCGCCTGCCCAGCTAGTCGATCAAAAAGCGTCGAATAGCTTCCGCGACGCCGGGCTCGTTGAGCATGGGCGCATGGCCTACATTTGCCACCGAAAGCACTTCGAGCTGGTCATGCAATTGGCACATCTTCTCAACACACTCTTGCGTGAGTAGATCGGTCAAGTCACCGCGAATAAGCAGCGTAGGCAATGAGGTCATCGCCCCAAATAGCGACCACAGAGTGTCGGCCTCGGTGTCGCCGCTCTCCCCCGCGAGGGGTTCTGCGATACGGGGGTCGTAATCAAGCACCACCAACCCGTCGCGTTCTGCGTAGCACTGTCGGGCAAAATCAGACCACTGCTGATCCCTCCAGGTAG
>CALKEI010000158.1 GCA_938085095.1 uncultured Luminiphilus sp.
AACCTGACACGAGAGCTGGTGAATCTGCCGGGCAACATCTGCACCCCAAAATACCTGGCCAGCGAGGCAAGACGCCTCGCACGATCGGATAAAAAGCTCAGTGCGTCAGTACTCGACGAGCGCAAGATGGCTGAGCTGGGCATGCATTCCTTGCTCTCTGTTGGCAACGGCTCCGAGCAGCCCTCACAGCTCATCGTGATCAAATATCAAGGTGCAGCCCCCAAAACACGCCCCTACTGCCTAGTGGGCAAAGGCATCACCTTCGATACCGGGGGCATCAGCCTGAAGCCCGGGGGAAAAATGGATGAAATGAAGTTCGATATGGGGGGAGCCGGCTCGGTCTTTGGTGCCCTGCAGGCCGCCTCGCTCATGAAATTGCCGATTAATATTGTTGGCGTCATAGCCGCCGCCGAAAATATGCCCAGCGGGCGTGCCACTAAGCCAGGCGACGTCGTCACCAGCATGTCAGGTAAAACCATTGAAGTGTTAAACACAGATGCAGAAGGACGTCTTGTGCTGTGCGATGCGCTCACCTACGTGGAGCGTTTTTCACCCGTCGAAGTCATCGATATCGCAACCCTCACTGGCGCCATCATTGTTGCGCTTGGACAGGAAGCCACAGGAGTGTTCTCCAATGATGACGACCTCGCCGCCAGCCTACTTGCCGCCGGCGACCGGAGCCACGATCGTGGCTGGCGCTTCCCAATCTGGGAGGAATATCATCGCCAGCTTGACAGCCCCTTTGCCGATCTTGCCAACATAGGATCTGGCGGAGCAGGCAGCATCACTGCCGCCTGCTTTCTCTCCCAGTTTGCCCAAGACTACAAGTGGGCTCACCTCGACATAGCCGGCACGGCGTTCAGGAGTGCTCCGAAAGGGGCCACTGGCAGACCGGTGCCACTGCTGGTTCAGTACCTGCGCGATCGCGCAGGCGTCTTATGACCCAAGTCGATTTTTACCTGCTGCCACAGGATGGCAGTTTGACTGTTCAGATGGCGGTAGGTCGTATCGCCGAAAAAGCCTTGTCGCGAGGACACCAAATCTTTGTTCAAGTCCGAGACGAACAACAAGGCCGACTGCTGCAAGAGAGTCTTTGGACTTTTCGCGCCGCGAGCTTCCTACCGCATGCCATCATGGGATCAGAGGACGGCGAACCACTTGTGATTGGCTGGGAGGAACCGCCGCCAGAACAGCAAGACGTGCTCATCAACACTGCTGGCTCGGTGCCCGGTCATTTTGCGCGTTTTGGGCGTTTAGCCGAGATCGTCGACGCTGATGACGATACACTGGCGGCGTCCCGCGATGCCTGGCGTTTTTATCGGGACCGAGGCTACGCCCTCGCCAAGCACGATCTTTAATAGATCACGACACCTACCCAAGAGCAGCCGCGACCGTGACCATGGATAAAAATTTCTCGCCCGCCGATATCGAGACGCGCTGGTACGAGCGCTGGGAGTCGCAAGGCTACTTTGCTCCGTCAGGACAGGGGCCGGCTTATTGCATCCCCATTCCTCCCCCGAATGTCACGGGCACGTTGCATATGGGGCACGGTTTTCAGCAAGCGATTATGGATGCCCTTATTCGTTACCATCGGATGCGGGGTCACAATACGCTCTGGCAGGTGGGCACCGACCATGCCGGGATTGCCACTCAAATGGTGGTCGAACGCCAGCTTGAAGCGGAAGGCACCACGCGAGGAGCGCTTGGTAGAGAGGCATTTATCGATCGCGTGTGGGACTGGAAGGCGGAATCTGGCGGCGCCATCACCCAGCAGCTACGACGACTTGGCACTTCACCGGACTGGACCCGAGAACGGTTTACGATGGACCCCGGTTTATCGAAAGCCGTGCAGCAGGTCTTTATCTCACTGCACGAACAGGGCCTGATTTACCGAGGGTATCGTTTAGTCAATTGGGATCCTCAGTTCCTGACAGCGATATCGGATCTAGAGGTCGTGCAGGAGGAGGAAGCCGGCTCGCTCTGGCACCTGCGTTACCCGCTGACTAACGGCGACGGACACCTCGTCGTGGCGACAACGCGACCCGAAACCATGCTGGGGGACACGGCGGTGGCTGTGCATCCAGAGGACGAGCGCTATCGGCATCTCATTGGGCAAACTATTGACCTACCCCTAGCTGATCGCGTCATCCCAATCATCGCTGACGATTACGTCGACCCGGAGTTTGGCTCAGGCTGCGTCAAAATCACCCCTGCGCATGATTTTAACGACTACGCCATGGGCGAGCGTCATCAGCTACCCAAGATCAATATTCTGACCGCAGAGGCCAAAATTAACGATGAAGCGCCGCAGCGTTTCCGCGGCATGGATCGATTTGACGCAAGAGAGGGTGTGATCAATGAGCTTGAACAACTGGGGCTCTTAGAAAAAATTGAAGCACACACCCTGAAAGTACCGCGAGGCGATCGATCTGGAGCCGTCATTGAGCCCTGGCTGACGCCGCAATGGTATGTCGATGCCAAAAAGCTCGCCGGACCGGCGATCACAGCGGTGGAGACCGGGGCTATACAGTTTGTGCCTAAACAGTGGGAAAACACCTACTTCGCCTGGATGCGAGACATTCAGGATTGGTGCATCAGCCGTCAGCTTTGGTGGGGGCACCGGATCCCGGCATGGTACGACGACGCGGGCAACGTTTACGTCGGCGAATCGGAGACGGAGGTTCGCACGGCGAACGACATCCCGGACTCCACGTCGCTGCGGCAGGATGACGATGTGCTGGACACCTGGTTCTCCTCCGCCCTTTGGACATTTTCCACTCTAGGCTGGCCTGAGAAACATCCGGACCTCGAAACCTTCCATCCCGCCTCAGTACTCGTCACGGGCTTTGACATTATCTTTTTCTGGGTAGCGCGCATGATCATGATGTCCATGAAGTTTATGGACGAGGTGCCCTTCCACACGGTTTACGTTCACGGTCTGGTGCGTGACGGTGAAGGCCAAAAAATGTCGAAATCGAAGGGGAACGTCCTGGACCCAATCGATTTGATTGATGGCATCGAACTTGAAACGCTCATCGCTAAACGCACCAGCAACCTGATGCAGCCAAAGCTCGCGGCCAAAATCGAAAAAGCCACTCGCAAACAGTTCCCGGACGGCATTACCGGGTATGGCACCGACGCATTGCGCTACACCTTTTACTCACTCGCCTCCACCGGCCGCGATATCAAATTTGATATTGGTCGCATGGAGGGCTACCGGAATTTCTGCAATAAGATCTGGAATGCATCACGGTATGTCATGAGCCATGCCGAGGGCCACGATCTCGGCGAGGGCACCACACCTCTGTCGCTCACAGATCGCTGGATTCGCAGTCGGCTCGAGGTCACCCTGCAGACCGTCGAAGCCGCTTATGACAGCTACCGCTTTGATCTGGCATCGCAGGCGCTATACGACTTCGTCTGGAACGAATTCTGCGATTGGTACCTTGAGCTGTCAAAGCCGGTGTTATGGGATGACAATGCGACCGGAGCTGACCAACAGGCGACCCGCAAAACGCTGATTGTGGTGTTAGAACAATCACTGCGCATGCTGCATCCCTTCATGCCTTTCCTGACTGAAGAAATATGGCAAACCGTCAGCCCGCTGGTCGGTCAGCATGGGGACAGCATCATGCTCGCGCCGTGGCCTGCTCGCCAGCCAGCGCTGCTCGATGAAGAGTCTGAACATGAGATCGAATGGCTGAAACAAATCATCGTGGGCATCCGGACCATCCGATCCGAGTCCAATATTCCACCCGCTACCGAATTGCCCGTGTTCGTAGGTAATGCAACGGATCTAGACTGCGAGCGTTTCAAGCGCAATGAAGCCTATCTGGGGAGACTGGCTAAGGTCAGCGGCATCACCATCCTGACCCCAAACGAAGACCCGCCCGTAAGCCTGATGGCCTTGTGCGGGGATCTGGAAATCAGAGTTCCTATGGCCGGCGTCATTAATATCGAAGCCGAGCTGGCGCGTCTAGACAAAGAGATTGCGCGGCAAGAGAAGGACGTAGCGAAGCTAGAGGGCAAACTTGGCAATGCCGCTTTTACCGAGCGCGCACCGGCAGACATCGTCGCTGCCGAACTGCAGAAAAAAGAACAGGCAGAGACCGCGCTGGCGACTCTGACTCTTCAGCGCTCACAAATTGAGGAGTTGCGTTCTGAGTGAAGCCCTGATAAGACTACGTCGATAATAATTCGAACGTGGTGGAGTCAGCCATGTCAGATCGCCAGACAGGAACCGTAAAATGGTTCAACAATGCCAAGGGCTTTGGTTTTATCACGATGGCCGATAGGCCTGACGATATATTTGTCCACTTCCGAGCAATTCAAGGCGATGGGTATCGCAGCCTGAATGAGGGAGAGGAAGTCGAGTTCAGCCTGGTAGAGGGCCCAAAAGGCCTGCAGGCAGAGGAAGTCACTAAACGCTGATACCCTCAGCATGGCAGGTTTGCTAAGCTCGCGCTCCCCTTGAATGCGTGATGCCTTATGCCCTCGTCAAAGTCCAGCAACACCCCCAAGAAGCCGAACAGCAAAGCCTCAAATAAGCAGTCGGACAGCAAGCTGCGTCGCTTTCGCGGCGTCGTCATGCCCTATGCCGGTCACAGTAGTATCCGTGCCGTCAAACGGGCGGGGCACGAGCCCAGCATTCACGGGACGAAGCTTTGGAAATCCAGCTGCCTCATTATTGATTATCTGAAGAAGAACCCACCCAAGCGTCGTAAAAGAGTGCTCGACGCGGGTTGTGGCTGGGGTATTACGGGTATCTGGTGCGCCAAGCACTGGGATTCAAAAGTCATCTCGATGGATGCAGATGCCGCAGTGTTTCCGTACCTCGATGCCGTCGCGGAGCTCAATGGCGTCTCGACGAAAAGCTGGGTACAACGTTTTGAAAAGGTGCGAAAGAAAGATCTAGAGAAGGTGGATATTCTCTTTGGTGGCGATATCTGTTTCTGGGACGAGCTCGTGAAGCCGGTAGGAAAAATGATCGACCGAGCCATCGACGCGGGAGTGGGAACCATCGTGATTGGCGATCCCGAGCGACCCACATTCCACGAAATGGCCGAGCGGACCATCGCAAAACATGGCGGCGAGGTGCTTGACTGGCGCTTGTCCGGTGCGGTGAAGGCGACTGGCGCGCTGCTGGTGATTCACAACGACTGATCAATCGATATAAACAAGATCCAGTTCCAGCGTGCTGCCCACCATTTCCTCACAGGAAATAAAAGCGGGCCTGAATACCATATTGCGCATTGCACGCCTGACCGCGCTCGGCGGGCTGGCTTCGTTGGGCGCACCAGGCAGCGAGAACTCCAGATCGGTCGGGCGACCACGATCCGTCACGCTCAGGCTCACCATAACGGGCACCGGTGGCTCCTGGAACGCGAGCTCGAAGGCTAGCCGCGGGTACTCTGGTAAGGGGCCCGCCCTCACAAAGCGCTCAGGTGCCAAGTTGCAGGCCTGACGATACAGCGCAACCGCTGCGTCGCGCTTACGATAAAACCAGTTCCAATCGGCTAACGCCGACAGCGCGTCGTGACTGTCAGCAGCCAGGGTGACCAGTCGCTGAAAGTTCTCTTCGCCCTTACCAAATAATCTCCTTTGCAGCGCATCCAGACGCGGCTCGCGATCGAGGGACTGCCAGTCGGGATCCGAGAAGGTGCGCTCAAAACGCGGGTCATCGACGAACGCCTCAAGCTTGTATTCAAGCAGGTAGTAAAACCGCCCTAAGCTAAAAGTGAATGGCTGGCACCACCGAACGTTAACTGCCGGGTCGGCGCAGACCGCCTCAGCCATCGATTCAAACCGCTCATGCAACCTCAGAAGCTCCCGACTCCGGCTCTCCCAGGACACACCCATCAAGGCATCCAGTGACGCCTCGAAAAACTCGATGGCCGCTTGAAGCTCACCCTCCTCAAAAGGAGGCAACCCAGACCCCAGCAGCCGAAATTGATAGGCCGCACGGGCCTCGAACCCTGCCCTGTCTCCTGATAATAGGTAGAGATCCAACAAGCCCCGAAGGATGGGCAACTGCTGATCGCCGTAGAGCCCGTTGTTGACCCTGGCATTGTGCAAGGCCCGGTCATACCATCCAGCCGCTAACGCAAACTCACCCTCCGACGATGCGAGGTGAGCCACCTGCAGCATCTGAGCCGCCAAATCCGAATGATAAGGTCCCAGCGTCTGCTCCATCTCCCGCAAAGTTGCCTCTGCGTCGTCCAACGAAGCTAATTGAGACACGTCAGAAGCACCTGCACCTACAGTATCAACAGAGCGGACCGTGTCGCGGAACTGAACGGGTATGCCAAATGGCACAGGCGTACTCGCCTGCGCACAACACGCGCAGCAAAAAATCAATAAATACGGCAGCTTCAAGAGAGACTCGCTATACGACGCGTTGAGAACAGCTACGAATATAACGCAAAAAAATCCCGCCTCGGAGAGGCGGGCAGAGGCTGTATCGGACTCTGGGTTCAATCGGGCCCAAAAGGGGTAGGCCCAACCAACTGTATTCAGAACCTGTCGGAGAGTGTGCTTTACAGGTATCATTACTCCTAATGTATTTTTTTAATCGAATCCAGTCTTCTACGTTATAAGGTGTCCGCGTGAACCTAAGCCGACTCGCAAGAATTGACCTTAACCTACTGGTAGCGCTACATATTTTGCTTGAGGAGGGTAGCGTATCAAGGGCAGCCGATAGACTCTCTATCACCCAGCCCGCCATGTCTAAGACGCTGGGGAGATTACGTGACACCTTTGACGACCCTTTGTTTGTCCGCAGTAAGCGGGGCATACAGCCCACACCGCGGGCATTGAGCCTCGCCGGCGAGCTGAAAAGCGTGCTGGGACAGGTAGATGGCTTGCTGGATGCCGGGGAGTTCACGCCGGCGGCCTATCGAGGAGAAATATCACTCGCGATTTCCGAGTATGTTGGATTCACCTTACTCCCTCCGCTATCCGCCCGACTGCAATCGCATGCACCTCGGCTGCGGCTACGGACCATTACTCGAGCCGAGAGACAGCTGGATCAGCTTGCGAGCGGCGAGCTGGATTTTGCGATTCAGATCCAGCGCGAAGAGTATCCGCCCGAATATTCCGTCTCGCCCCTTGCCGAGTCACCGCTCGCCATCTTTGTCAGGCAAGACCACCCTCTCGTCGCCCAAACCCTGACCCGCCAGCTCATCAGACAGTACCCCCAAGTGGCGCTATATGTCGCGGACCGGGAGGAACTGATCGGCGGCCAGGTGCTGGCACGGGGACTCTTCGAAAGCGACAGAGGTATTCTCGAAACGTCACATCTTTTGACTGCCTTTGAAATCCTGAGAGAAACCGATTACCTGTTAATTTGCCCTGCGTATCTGGCACGCAATGAAGGAGCGACCCGTGACATTGTTGCCCTGACATTGCCAGTCGAGATGACTTTCAGCGTGCAATACTCCCTGATCGCGCACCGAAGAACGGAGCACTCGCCGATACACCAGTGGCTGTGGCAAGAAATTATCGATACCGTACAATCCATGCGATTCCGAATAGTCCACCGCGGATAAACGTCACCGCGCTGACTCCCCGACCAGCATTTGTGCCATAATTCGCGCCCCAGCGTTGTCACGTTCCCATGAACCAGAAAGCCCGCCGTCCGATTCCTCGCTTCAACACACCGATCGTTGAGACGCACTGCCATCTGGATTATCTAGAGCAGGACGATCTCGCTTCGGTGCTAACGGCCGCAGAAGCCGCCGGGGTTGAACGTATCATCACGATTGCAGTGTCGGTTGATAATCTTGATGTCGTTCGAAAGATCGCCGCCGGCCATACCCAGATCTGGTGCACACAGGGCATACATCCCCACGAGGCTGACAGCTGGGATACTGCCGTCGCCGAGAGAATAAAAGAGGGCTGTGGTGATAGCCGCGTCGTCGCCATTGGTGAGATCGGGCTCGACTACTATTACCAGCATGCCGATCAGCGCGCGCAGGCTGAAGCGTTTGACGCGCAGCTCAGTCTGGCCAGCGAACTAGCCCTTCCTGTCGTGATCCACACACGAGAGGCAGATGATGACACTCGGGCTATTTTGGCCAATCACAGTGGCACACTGCGCGGTAACGGCGTGATTCACAGTTTTACCAGCTCCATTGCGCTTGCCGAGTACTGCTTAGAAGAGGGCTTTCTGCTTGGCTTCAACGGCATCACGACCTTTCGCAATGCCGATAACGTCAGGGCAGTGGTCGAGGCCACGCCCGTTGAACACATTCTGCTCGAAACTGACGCCCCCTACCTCACCCCTGTACCCTACCGAGGGCGACCCAATGCACCCTGCTATCTGCCATTTATTGCCGAGACCCTCGCGGAGATTAAGACGCTGCCAGTGGAAGCGCTTCTCGAGCAGGTCCGCGACAACAGTTACCGACTGTTTTTTTAAACGATGACTGACCTCTTTTTACCTGGCCAAAGATGGGTCAGCCACGCCGATAGCACATTAGGGCTGGGGATCGTGACCCAGGTAGACGACCGGCGTGTCACGCTGCACTTTCCGGCGGTAGAAGAAGAGCGGGTGTACGCGACGGATCGCGCACCGCTCACCAGACTGCGGCTAAAGCCTGGCGACCAACTCACCACATTGAACGGTGAGGTGTTGACGGTGATCGCAGCGCAAGAATGCGATGGCGTTACCACCTATGAAGCGGAAGATCCTTTGGGCAAAGTGTATCCAGTCATCGAAACTGAGCTGGACGCCCATCTTGAGCTCAGCACACCGATAGAGCGACTGCTGAACAACCAGCTTGGCAAGCCGCGTGACTTTGGGCTTCGTCACACGACCCTCAAACATACGGCCTCTGGCGAAGGCTTTGGCCTCCGCGGGCTACTGGGACCACGCACCGCCCTCCTCTCCCATCAACTATATGTGGCTGCCACCGTAGGCAGTCGATTCGCGCCGCGTGTGCTGCTGGCCGACGAAGTGGGACTGGGTAAGACGATTGAAGCAGGGCTCATTTTGAACCAACAATTACATCGTCAAAGAGCACACAAGGTGCTGGTTTTGGTGCCTGAGACGCTGACACACCAATGGTTGGTCGAGATGCAAAGACGGTTTCATCTTGCCTTCTCACTCTTGAATGCCGAGCGACTCGAGGACGGTGATGCGGAAACCGAATTCGCCGAAAACCCTCTCATCATTGCTCCCGTTAGCTTGCTTGAAACGGATCCGCTGCTGCAAGACGTTGTCTGCGGCATCGAATGGGACATGGTAGTTATTGATGAAGCGCACCACCTGACCGGCATTGGCCAATCGCGAACGGAGTTTGGGCAGTTCATTCACGACCTGGCGGCCCGAACGCGGGGGCTCTTACTGCTAACCGCCACTCCCGAACAAGCCGGTTTGCGCAGCCACTTTGATCGCCTGCAGCTGATTGACCCCGCCCGCTTTAGCGACTTCGACGCATTTCAGGCCGAGCACGCCCAGTTTACCCAATGGCGGGATGTGATCGAACAACTTGAGCAGGGACAACCTGTTTCGCTGCCACCGGGCATCGACGCCACCGCTACGGTCGAGGTGCAAATTCAACAGATGCTTGATCGATATGGCACCGGTCGAATCCTTTACCGCAATACAAGACGAGGCATCCCGGGCTTTCCCCAGCGCCACCACCAACACTACAGCCTGAATGCGCCTGAGCTCTATCACCAGGACTCCGCTCTCTTGCACCCCGAACTCCTGCACCCCGAAGCACTCTGGATAGAGCAAGACACGCGAGTTCAATGGCTCCAGAACAAGTTAAAGCAGCTCCGGCCCAGCAAAGTACTGGTGATCTGCGCCCACAAGTCCACCGCCATTGCCCTAGAACATTTCCTTCACCTAAAAGGGGGCGTGCGCTGCGCGGCATTCCATGAGGATCTCAGCCTCGTAGAACGGGATCGAGCCGCCGCCTACTTTGCCGAGGAGGCGGGGGGCGCGCAGGCCTTAATCTGCTCAGAAATAGGTAGCGAAGGTCGAAACTTTCAATTTGCGCAGCACCTTATCTGCTTCGATTTGCCAACCCACCCCGACCTTCTCGAACAACGTATCGGCCGACTCGATCGTATTGGCCAAGGCAGCGACATCCACATACATGTGCCCTGCCTGGCGGGTACCGCACAAGAAGCATTGTATCGGTGGCTAGATGAAGGATTGAACGCGTTCAACGCCACCTGCTCCGTTGGACATCAATTGTTCACGGAGTTCGAAGATCAGCTTACCCAGGTGCTGGCAGGCAAAGGAGAACTTCGCCCGCTTCTCGACAGCACACGCGAGCGTCGCGAAAGCCTGCTGCGCGAGAGCGATACAGGACGTGATCGGCTCCTAGAGCGCCATTCGCACGACGCGACAGTGGGCGAAAATATCATTACATCACTGGAAGCGCGTGAGACGGCAGATACGCTTCACGAGTTTACCGAGCTGCTGTTTGATCGAATGGGTATCGAGCTAGACTATCTGGATGAGCAGCTGTCACTTGTCAGGCCCACTGAAAATCTGACTACCGGACAACTTCCGGGGTTGGACGAAGCCGGGATCACTGCCACCTATCACCGGCCTACCGCGCTGAAGCGTGACGACGTCACCTTTCTGACTTGGGAGCATCCCATTGTGATGGAGTCGATGGCAGCCCTAATTGGTAGCGACATTGGTAAGGCCAGCATTGGGACCTTCAAACATCGTGGCGTACCTGCAGGAACACTACTGCTCGAGTCACTGCACCGCGTGGAATGTCTGGCGCCCCGCTACCTCGAGGCAGGACAATTTCTCGATCAGCAGCCACTTCGCATGCTCCTCACACAGGCTGGAAAAGAAGTGGGCGATAAACTGTCGTCTGTATTCTTGGCAGAGGCCCTGCAGAAAGTGCCCAGTGCGACCAGCGCAGCGGCGCTGAACAAGTTGCGCCCTATTTTGGAAAAGCTACTGCCAGCGCTTGAACAGCGCGCCCAGGAAATCGTTTCGTGCCGCAACAAAGAAGCCACGACGCTTGCAGTAGCGCATTACGATAATGAATTAAGTCGGCTCCGTTACCTGCAGTCGGTTAACCCCTCGGTCAGAGAGGAGGAGCTGTCTGCGCTGAGCGAGCAACGCGAGGCGTGCAGCCTGGCGCTTTCCCAAACACAGGCGGTGCTGGAGGGCCTCAGGGTCTGTATTGCGGTGTAATCGGATCAGGGGCGATACCAAATCGGCGAGGTATAAG
>CALKEI010000159.1 GCA_938085095.1 uncultured Luminiphilus sp.
CAAAGAAAAAAACCGTCGCCAAAAAAGCGCCCGCTAAAAAAGCACCGGCAAAGAAAAAAACCGTCGCCAAAAAAGCGCCTGCTAAAAAAGCACCGGCAAAGAAAAAAACCGTCGCCAAAAAAGCGCCTGCTAAAAAAGCACCGGCAAAGAAAAAAACATCGGCAAAGCTCGCTCGGGCCGTCGGTCAGCTACAGAAGTTTGATGACTTCAAGCCCTACAAACCCGGGCGCGGCGAAAGCTACATGAACGATGAGCAAATCGAGCATTTTCGGGGCATTTTGTTCAACTGGCGGGGCGAATTGGTCGATGAAGTCAGTCGAACTGTGTCTCACATGAAGGACGAGGCAGCCAATTTCCCCGACCCCGCTGACCGCGCCACACAAGAAGAGGAGTTCAGCCTTGAGCTGCGGACTCGCGACCGTGAGCGGAAGTTGATCAAGAAAATCGACTCGACGCTAGATCGGTTGCAGAATGATGACTATGGATACTGTGATGCCTGCGGTATCGAAATTGGTATTCAGCGGCTAGAAGCCCGTCCCACTGCAACAATGTGCATCGATTGCAAAACGCTCGCCGAGATCAAGGAGCGGCAGGAGCTGGGTTGAGCACCTTAGCGACCGGTAAAGATACCACCTGCTACAGAGGGCGTTTTGCGCCCTCACCCACCGGCCACCTGCATGCAGGATCTCTGGTCGCGGCATTGGCCAGCTTTTTAGATGCACGACACTCCAGCGGTGAATGGCAGCTCCGCGTCGATGATATCGATCCTCCGAGAGCGGTTGCCGGCAGTGTGGAAGCCATCACCGACTCGCTGAGCGTGCATGGTCTTGTTTGGGACGGGCCACTCGTTTTCCAATCAGCCTCAGAAATCCGATATGAGCGCGCATTGAAACGCCTAGCCAGCATGGGATGGTTATTTCGCTGTCTATGCACCCGGGCAACCCTCTCGGAGCGAGGCAGTTGTGGGCAGGATTGCGAATACCGGGAAATAGGCGATGGTGAACCACACAGCCTCCGCGTCAAAACTCATCCGGAGCGGTTGCCCGGATTCGAGGATCGCTTCCTTGGAGAGCAGTCGGTTTCCGCAGCCACTCTTCCCCAGGACTTTATTGTAAAGCGCAGAGACGGGCTGTACGCCTATCAACTTGCTGCGGCCGTAGACGACGCACAACCCCATTTCACCCACATCGTTAGGGGTGCAGATCTTTTGGATTCGACTTATCGACAGCTGTGGCTGCAGCAACTCCTCAAGCTTAAGGCGCCAGCCTATGGCCATGTTCCTGTCGTGCAGGATGACGCGGGGAATAAGCTCAGCAAACAAACAGGCGCAGCCGCACTGGATAGCCGTCAGCCTGAGAATAACTTGCGTGCAGGTTTACGTCATTTGGGTCAAGCAGCACCCCCAAGCTCCGCCCGGAGCGTAACCGATATTCTTGCCCACGCCGTCGAATATTGGACAGTGGGAAAATAATCAACACCCCTGACTAGATGTGTTACTTTTTCACTCGCACCCCGATAAATCGTCGGTAACATGGCGTCTCGCGATACAGGTTTTGGGCTACATGCGCATACAGTTAGTCGAAAAAGATCCCGAGTTGTTGCAAAAGCTAGCCCGGAGACTCGAGGAAGCGGGCGTGAGTGTGGCCGCCAATCCGCCTCAAAGTGAAGAAGAGCTCGCCCACTGGCAGCCAGAGGGCGATTTGATTGTGGCCGGCCAGCACCCGTTATTTGCTGAGCTAAAAGTGCTCGCTCGGAGCGCTTGGCCCACGCCACTCATCGCGCTACTTCCCACATTCGAGCCTTGCGACATTGTGCAAGCAGCGCGAGCCGGCGCCATGGATGTATTCGACCGGTCTGCTGGAATCGACCAGATTGCGGATTGGATCACCCATTGGTGCAAACGGCACGAGGCATCGCAATCGACCCGTCGCCTCAGTGATCACTTTTATAGTGACACCTGCTCTTTCATGAAGACGCTTCAGAGCACCATTGAACGTGTGGCACTAACCGATTCGACAGTGCTGATAGTCGGCGAGACAGGGACCGGTAAAGAACTTGCGGCTCGGCAAGTCCACCGAATCAGCCCACGGCGGGAGGAACCCATCATTACCGTGAACTGCGCCGCTATTCCTGAAACACTCATTGAATCGGAATTGTTCGGCTACGAGAAAGGTGCGTTCACGGGCGCAACGAATAACCGTGTCGGGCTGATCGAAGCAGCGAACGGGGGCACTCTGTTCTTAGACGAAATCGGCGAGCTACCCCTCGCCGCGCAAGCCCGCCTGTTACGCTTCATGCAAGAAGGTGAGATTCGCAGGATCGGCTCGGTGACCAGTAAAAAAGTAGACGTCCGCCTGATCTGTGCGACCCATCGTAATCTCGCAGAGCTCTCGGAACACAATGAATTCCGCAGGGATCTTTTTTACCGTATTGACGTATTGAGACTGGACATTCCCCCCTTGCGAGAACGAGAAGGCGACATCATCGCAATGGCTAACTGGTTCATCGAGCAACAGTCCCACAAGCTGGGGGTTCCCGCAAAACCCCTCTCAGAAAGTAGCCTGAAAATCCTCGAAGCACACCATTGGCCTGGCAACGTTCGCGAGCTACAGAACGTGATCGAACGGGCGCTGGTCATGTCAGTGGGGGCGAGTCTGGAGATCACTCTTTCAACTGGCGCAGTATCCGGTCATACCGAGGATGAAGAGGGCAGCACCTCAACCACCAGGCTAGCCGCTCATGACAGCTCGCAGGAGCTATCGCTGGAGGATTATTTCCAGCGTTTTGTTTTGCAGCATCAGGACGCTATGAATGAGACGGAGCTCGCGCAAAAACTGGGCATCAGCCGCAAATGCCTTTGGGAGCGCCGACAGCGCTTCGGCATCCCGCGCGAGAAACAAAAATCTGCGTGATCGTTCCCCTTCTGGTGAATATTTGTAACACTGAGGTGCAAATCCGTAACACCTACACTTTTAAAGGCCGCCGAAATGCGGTCAGAATCTGGACAACACAATGTTTTTAATGGCTTTTTCGTATGTGGCACGTGCCCTGCAGTTATTACTGCAGAGCCTGAATAATAATAACCGGCCTAATAAAAACAACGATGTCATAACGGACCTGGGTGGGGAAGGCGACTTCCCCATGTTTCGTTCTGGGACCACCCTTTTCCCCGCTTCCACTGTAACCCCCCCCATTGGTGTGGTTTTGTCTGTCTGCGCGTATCGCGGAGCAACCTACTTTTGACTGCCAAGAGCCCAAAACCGCTGGCATTTCAGTCTTCGGATTTTTCCCGCGGCGCCTTAATGGTGGTGGCGCAACTGCAAGAGCAAGGTTTTGATGCATTTGTGGTCGGCGGTGCGGTGCGAGACTTGCTTCTGGGTGTGCGCCCGAAAGACTTCGACGTCGCCACCAATGCCACCCCAGAACAGATCAAACAATGCTTTCGCAATGCGCGCATTATCGGTCGACGATTCCAGATTGTGCATGTTCGCTCAGCCGGCGAGATCATTGAGGTCACTACTTTTCGCAGGGGACACGATGTGTCCCATACCGTACAGGAAGCGCGATCGGACGCGTCCGGACGCCTGCTTCGGGATAATGTCTATGGCACGCTCGAGGAAGATGCTCGGCGGCGCGATCTTACGATCAATGCCCTCTACTACGACACGCAGTCCAACACGCTAATCGACCAACTTGGCGGCTGCGCAGACGTGGAGAGCCGAATCATCCGAATTATTGGCGACCCCGTGGAACGCTACACGGAAGACCCGGTTCGGATGCTGAGGGTCCTGAGGTTTGCTGCCCGTTTGCAATTTGAACTGGAATCCGAGACCGAGGCAGGGATAGCCAAGACGCTGGCGCTACTGGAAGACATTCCGTCTGCTCGACTTTTCGACGAATGGCTGAAGTTGTTCATGAATGGCTGTTCGGCACCGACCTTCAAATTACTCAGCTCACACCAATTGCTGATCCGCCTGATGGGTGAGGGTGTCCATGACGCCTTGAATCCCGAGCCTGCCCGGAACCTGCAGCTCCTTGCGCTCAGCAATACGGATCAGCGAGTGGCTGATCAACGTCCTGTCACGCCAGCCTTTCTGCTCGCAGCGCTTTACTGGCCCGCCACGGAGCGACGCGCCGAGACGCTCCTGACCAACGGGGAGTCTCCTATTCCGGCGATGCACAGCGCCGGGCAACAGATTGTCCATGAGGCATGTCAGCATCTTGCCATTCCCAAACGGTTCTCTCTCGCTATGCGCGATATTTGGGATTTACAGCCTCGCCTCGAGCGCATGCAGCCGAAAAAAATCAAAGACCTGCTCGCACACCGATGGTTCCGGGCGGCATTCGACCTGCGCTTACTTCGGGAAGAAACCGGTGCGCTTGGCGACGACTGCAGTGGGTTTTGGACGACCCAACAAAAACAGCATCCCGAGCTCGTAGGCAGCAATCGCGGTCGTCAGGATGAGCGCGCCAACCGCAGACCAAGGCCCCGCCGCAGGAATCGTGATTCATGAATCAGATAGCGGTGGCCCTCGGGTCCAATATCGACGAGCCGCTCCAACAGCTCTCCAGCGCCTACCAGCACTTAGCCCGCCACCCAGATATTACTCCCGTAGCCACTTCGCGGGTCTATCTGTCGCCACCCCATGGACCTCAAGACCAACCTGACTTTCACAACGCAGTCATTTCACTGGAGTCATCGTTACCCCCGGAAGCACTCCTGGAGGTGCTCTTGAGCACCGAGTGCGCTATGGGCCGACAGCGCAAAAGGCACTGGGGCGAACGTTGTATCGATTTGGATTTAATCGCCTACGGCAACGTGCGGCTATCCACGACAACACTGGTACTACCGCACCCGCGGGCGCACCAGCGCAGATTTGTATTGGACCCCTTAATCGAAGTGTTGGGCAGCGAATATGTATTGCCGGGTAGGGGGTCCTTGCAATCCCTCCAACCGCGATGCGCAGAACAAGCGATTCGCGTATTGTGTGAGTTCCCGAGATGATGACTACCTCAGGAGAGATCGCGTTGCCCGAGCCAAACGCCTCATCCGGCCTCTCCCTGCGGGGACGCACTCTACCGACCTACATCGCGATTGAAGGACCTATTGGCGTCGGAAAAACTACGCTGGCCCGCCGCATTGCGGCTACCTTTGACTACGACCTGTTGCTTGAAGAGGCCGAGATGAACCCTTTCCTCGAACGCTTCTATCAGGATCGTCAACAGACTGCGCTCGCGACCCAGCTCTTTTTCCTATTTCAGCGAGTCCAGAAAATCACCGAACTCAAGCAGCGTGATATGTTTGATCAAGCTCGCGTCGCAGACTTTGTCCTCGAGAAGGACCCCCTCTTCGCTAGAGTGAATCTGGATTTGGACGAATACGCGCTCTATCAGAAAGTCTTCGATAAAATGCGAGTCGATGCACCTGTGCCGGATCTGGTGATTTACCTGCAGGCCAACCCGGATCGGCTACTCGAACGCATTGAACGTCGCGGCATCGATGCCGAAAGACTGATTAACCGAGGCTATCTGGAGCAACTCAACGAGGTGTACAGCGAGTTCTTTCTCCACTACGATTCGGCGCCTCTGCTCATCGTCAATGCGAATGAGATTGACCTTGCACAGGGTGACAGGGATTATGAGCAGCTTGTTGACTACATGCTCAACATTAAAAATGGCCGGCACTACTTCAACCCCACTTTTTTTAGCTGAAAATCAGCTCCTAATAAGCGGTAGGGAGTCGACACAATGACAAAGCGCGTCACCATTAGCACCTTGGACAATATGAAGGCCTCTGGCGACAAGTTCGTCATGATTACGGCCTATGATGCGACTTTCGCGAAGCTTGCGAGCGAAGCGGGCGCCGACACTATTTTGGTGGGCGACTCACTCGGCATGGTCCTGCAGGGCCACGAAACAACTATCCCGGTGTCGCTAGATGCCATGGCTTACCACACGGAGTGCGTTGCCAGGGCTAGGCCCCACTCACTGATCGTGTCCGACTTGCCTTTCATGAGCTTCTCCAATGCGGACGACACGCTGCACGCCAGTACCCGCTTGATGCAAGCAGGCGCACAAATGGTCAAGTTGGAAGGTGGCACCTGGCTGAGCGACAGTATTCATCGACTGGTCGAGCGCGGCGTACCGGTGTGCGCGCATTTGGGGCTCACGCCGCAGTCCGTCAACGTCTTTGGCGGTTACCGGGTGCAAGGGCGGACCCCAAAAGAAGCAAAATCCATTCTTGCCGATGCCGTGGAAATACAGGATGCGGGAGCAAGCCTGCTGGTGCTCGAATGTATCCCCGCTGAACTGGCTGCCGACATCTCATCGAAGCTGGATATTCCGGTCATCGGGATTGGAGCGGGTGGCGGCACCGACGCGCAGGTATTAGTCCTGCACGACATGCTGGGCATGACCGAAACGGCCCCAAAATTTGTTCAGAACTTTATGGAGGGCGCACCCTCGATTCAGGCAGCATTAAAAGCCTTCGTCGATGCCGTGAAGTCCGGCGAATATCCAAAGGAAGAACATACCTACTCCTAGGTACAGGCAATGATTGTCGCCTCAACTCCCTCAGCCCTTACAGCGCATCTCGCGGCACTGCGAACGCGAAGCGCCACTGTCTCCTTTGTTCCCACCATGGGTAATCTGCATGCCGGTCATCTGGCTTTGATGCAGCAGGCCAGACAGCACGCGGAGATAGTGGTCGCCTCTATTTTTGTGAACCCTATGCAGTTTGCCGCGAATGAGGATCTGGCCACCTATCCCCGCACGATGGAAGCAGATCTTGCGGCCCTGCGCGAAGCCGGCGTAGATATAGTGTTCACGCCCGATGTGACAGACATTTACCCTGGAGGCAGCGCCCTCCATACCGCTATTCATGTTCCCGTTTTGGGCGACTCGCTATGCGGCAGGGATCGCCCCGGCCACTTTGATGGCGTCTGCACCGTAGTGTGCAAACTCTTTCACATGGTGGAACCCGATATCGCTGTTTTTGGCGAAAAAGATCTGCAGCAGCTGCTGATCATCAAACAAATGGTGAGTGACTTAGGTTTGCCTGTCGATGTGCAAAGCGGCGCTACCCAGCGTGCTGAAGACGGCCTCGCGCTGAGTTCTCGCAATCAGTATCTGTCTGACGCTGAACGCGCGCTGGCACCCTTGCTTTGGCAAACTTTGCAGGATTGTGCTCAGGCACTCACAGCACCTGCGACCAGCGAAGCCGAGCGCGTTCTAAAACCGGCCCGGGACGCGCTCCAGCACGCTGGTTTTGCTATCGATTATCTAGAACTGCGCACACTATCGACTTTAGACGCTGTCGACCACGTGACCGAAGACTGCGCCCTGTTTATTGCCGCACGCCTCGGCCGAACCCGGCTTATCGACAACATTCAGATTCTGGCTCCCTAAATCGATCGGGGTGACACCGGTATCCGAATTTCCTCAACCAGTTGCTGGACCGATTCGGGCGGTGGTGCCGTCAGTCGGCTGACGACCAGGCTCACCGTGAAATTCACGAGCGCCCCCACCACACCAAATGCGTTCGGCTCGATGCCAAAAAACCAGTTCGGCGGCCAATCACCAAGGAAGCTGGTTCCCGGAATAAACATGATGCCCTTGTGCTGGAATACGTAGGCTAGCGTCACACCAATGCCCGCCAGCATGCCCAAAATGGCACCCTCTCGAGTGACCCGCTTTGAGAAAATACCGAGCAATAGCGCCGGAAACAGTGAGGCGGCCGCGAGCCCAAAGGCCAATGCCACCGTGCCCGCCGCAAAGCCGGGGGGATTCAAGCCTAGATAACCCGCACCGAGGACCGCCACGGCCATCGCAAGGCGCGAAGCCGTCAGCTCCTGACGCTCGGAAATATCAGGCATTAGCGTCCGCTTGAGCAGATCGTGTGAAATCGCCGATGAGATTGCCAACAAAAGCCCCGCTGCTGTCGAGAGTGCCGCCGCCAGCCCCCCGGCTGCCACCAGCGCGATGACCCAGTTGGGTAAATTCGCGATCTCAGGGTTGGCCAGCACAAGGATGTCGTTATCGAGCTTCACGAGTTCGTTTGTTTCGGGATCAGCCGAGTACTGAATCAAACCATCGCCGTTTTTATCATCAATACCCAGTAGACCGGTTTGTTCCCAATTTTTAAACCAAGCCGGACGTTCCTCAATAGCCAGATGCTGACCGGGCTCTGGCGCCAGCGTTTGCATAATATTGAGGCGCGCCATCGCCGCCACTGCGGGCGCCGTGGTGTACAGCACGGCAATAAAGAGTAGCGCCCATCCTGCGGACGCTCTGGCAGCACGCACCGTCGGAACGGTAAAAAACCGAATGATGACGTGGGGCAGTCCGGCTGTGCCAATCATCAGCGACGCTGTAAAGGCCGCCATATTCAATGTGCTGCCGCGAACCGAGGTGGTGTACTCCTGAAAGCCAAGATCCAGCAGAGTTTGATCGAGCTTTTGCAGCAAATATGTGCCGTCAGCCAGTGTTGAACCCAATCCCAGCTGCGGAATGGGCTGACCTGTCAGCTGCAAACTAATAAAGATTGCAGGCACGGTGTAGGCGAAAATCAGGACACAGAACTGTGCAATCTGGGTGTAAGTAATGCCTTTCATGCCTCCGAGCACGGCATAAAAGAACACGATAAACATTCCTGAAAACAGACCGGTCTCGTAGTCCGTCTCGAGAAAGCGCGAAAACGCCACGCCAATGCCTTTCATCTGGCCGATCACATAAGTCACCGAACAGATAATCAGGCAAATCACTGCCACCACACGCGCCGCATCCGAGTAGTAACGGTCACCGATAAATTCGGGCACCGTAAACTTTCCGTACTTTCTCAGATAGGGCGCGATGAGCATCGCCAAAATCACATAGCCGCCCGTCCAACCCATTAGAAAAACGGAGCCACCGTAGCCGTTGTAGGAGAGACCAATGAGTCCCGCCATGGAAATGAATGACGCCGCAGACATCCAGTCAGCGGCCGTCGCCATGCCGTTAGCGACAGGATGGATACCTTTTCCGGCGACGTAAAACTCCTGAGTCGTGCCGGCACGAGACCGGATAGCGATCAAAATATAAAGCGCGAAAGAAGCGCCCACGACCCAGTACGTTGTCTCAGTCAGACTCATGCTTCGGGTTCCTCAAGGCCAAGGCGTTTCTCCAGCCGCGCCATCACTCTCGCATAAGTAAAAATCAAGATGATAAAAGTGTAGATCGCACCCTGCTGGGCAAACCAGAACCCCAACTTGAACCCGCCCAACTGGATCTGATTCAGTGGCTCCACCCACAACACACCGCACCCCAGACTGACCACAAACCAGATACTGCCCAAAATCAGCATCCAACGGCGGTTCTCCCGCCAATAGGTGCGGCGAACTATTTCAGCGTCAGAAAGAGCCATACTCTCTTCTCGGTCGATTGCGATATTTAGCCTGGTGACAAACGCCGTCAATCCGTATCAACCGCGTTGCCTTCCCTATTCTATGGACCTGAGTCGCTCGTGCCCAAAGAAAGAGGGACTGTAGCATCTTGGAGAGTCTCAAAAGCGCAAGTGTCGAGGCTTGTTGTGCGGTGCGCGGTCGCCTAACATCATCGCCACCCGCCGAATCGGACCAATTTGATGACTGCCTCACGTTCCTATCCCATCCCCGACAGCTTCGGTGATGCACATATCACACCCGAGCGCTATGAAGCGCTTTATCAGCAGTCCCTTGAGGATCCCACATCATTTTGGTCGGAGCAGGCAACGCTGCTTGATTGGCATACCCCCTGGAATGAGGTGTCCAATACCGACATCAGTGCCGGAACCGCTCACTGGTTCGTCGGCGCTCGACTGAATGTCTCGGTGAATTGCATTGACCGACATCTGCCACAGCGCGCCAATGATATCGCCATCATTTGGGAAGGAGACAACCCCGACGACAGCCAGTCCTTCACTTATCAGGCACTGAAAGACCACGTCTGCAGATTTGCCAACGTGCTGAAAGATCGTGGCGTTGGCAAGGGCGATCGGGTCTGTATTTACATGCCCATGATCCCCGAAGCAGCGTTCGCCATGCTCGCCTGCGCGCGCATCGGAGCCATTCACTCCGTCGTCTTCGGTGGCTTTTCCCCCGAGGCCCTGAAAGACCGCATCAATGATGCGGCATGCCGCATGGTGATCACCGCAGATGAAGGTGTCCGGGGCGGCAAGACCGTCCCTCTAAAACACAATGTCGATGCGGCGCTGGCGCAGGTGGACTGTGTTGACAGTGTCATCGTGGTCAGACGCACGGGGTGCGAGACTGACTGGAAAGAGGGGCGCGACGTTTGGTACCACGACGCCATCTCGTCGGTCAGCGATGACTGCGAGCCCGAGTGGATGGACAGCGAGGATCCGCTGTTCATACTTTATACGTCGGGCTCCACCGGCAAACCAAAGGGTGTCCTGCACACAACAGGTGGCTACCTGCTGCAAGCGGCGATGTCGATGAAGTATGTATTCGACTATCGCGAGGGTGAAACCTACTGGTGCACTGCCGATGTGGGCTGGGTCACTGGCCACACCTATATCGTGTACGGTCCGCTCGCCATCGGCGCCCGAACGCTGATGTTTGAGGGCGTACCCACTTACCCCGCAGGCGACCGCTTCTGGCAGGTGATTGCCAAGCACGAGGTGAATCTGTTCTTCACCGCGCCCACCGCTATCCGCGCCTTGCATGGTCTCGGCGATGAACTGGTCACGCGCCATGACCGCAGCTCGCTGCGGATCATTGGCTCCGTCGGTGAACCCATTAACCCGGAAGCCTGGGAGTGGTACCACCGCGTGGTCGGCGATGGTCGCTGCCCCATCGTCGATACCTGGTGGCAGACGGAGACCGGGGGGGTCATGATCACGCCGCTACCCGGTGCGCATGCCCTCAAGCCCGGCTTTGCCAGCTTCCCCTTTTTCGGGGTGGAGCCTGCTCTGCTGGATGAGCAAGGTAGTGAAATCGAAGGCCCTGGTTCGGGCTATTTGGTCATCAAGAGATCATGGCCCGCCCAGATTCGAACCGTGTACGGTGATCATCAACGCATGATCGATACCTACTTCACGGCCTATCCAGGCTACTACTTCACCGGTGACGGCGCGCTGCGAGATGAGGATGGCTACCTGCGCATTACAGGGCGCGTGGATGACGTACTCAATGTATCGGGCCATCGAATGGGCACGGCCGAGGTAGAGAGCGCACTGGTGCTCCATGAGGGCATCGCCGAAGCTGCGGTGGTGGGCTTTCCCCACGACATCAAAGGTCAGGGCATTTACGCCTACGTCACGCCCATGACGGGCGTCGAAGACAGCGAGTCACTCCGCAAGGAATTGATTGCCCTGTGCGTTCGCGAGATCGGCCCCATTGCCAAACCGGATCGTATCCAATGGGCGCCCGGATTGCCAAAGACGCGATCTGGCAAGATCATGCGTCGAATTTTACGTAAAATCGCCGAAAATGAGATAAATAGCCTCGGCGATACGTCGACATTGGCGGACCCTGCCGTAGTTGAGGATCTGGTTGCCCGGCGCGTATCGAATTAAGTTACCCCGGGGGCGTTGACTCACTCATCGCACCAAGGCGTCCACCTTCAGCCCACACGACGACCTTATTTTTCGTGGCCTGAGGCTTAAATATTTACAATTTTAAAGTCAGTGTTTCGAGCCACTTCCCATATAATGCGCGCTGCTCGGCAATCGCTGGCTCCGAACCATATAAGAAGTTAATGAATACAAAGGTTCTGTGCATCTTGGGTAACCATCTCCCACGGTGAGGGCGGAGCGTATTTGTTTGTTTTTAACGCCACGGAGAAATACATGAGATTTTCTTATCGCACGC
>CALKEI010000160.1 GCA_938085095.1 uncultured Luminiphilus sp.
TCCTTACAACCGTTAATAGCGATGCAGCAAGGGACGCATACCAAAGCGTCTCTCCCGCACCGCGTAGTCAGCCAGAGCGAGATCCAACACCGTCTCATCAAAATCGGGCCACAGCACTTCAGTAAACCAGAACTCGGCATAAGCGAACTGCCAGAGTAGAAAGTTAGAAATCCGGGTCTCGCCTGCTGTACGGATACACAGATCAGGATCGGGAAGATCCGCCGTCGCCAGTCTCTCAGAAATCAACTCTTCGCTAATGTCGTCAGGCTGAATAACACCGGCCGCAACATCGAGGGCAACGGCTCGGGTGACCTGCGCCACATCCCAGCGGCCACCATAATCGAGCGCAAGGGTCAGGGTTGCGCGTTCCCCAGCCGCAGTCGCAGTTTCAGCACTGGCGATGAGGCGTTGCAAATGCGGACTAAAGCGGTCCCTGCGACCGATCACGCGCAACCGAACACCGTCTGATTTCAGCTTGGCCACTTCATTTCGGAGATAGCGTGATAGCAGCGCCAGCAAAGCCCGCACTTCAGCTCTCGGTCGGCCCCAGTTCTCGCTCGAAAACGCAAACAGAGTAAGGTAGCGAATCCCGCGCGCTTCACAGGCAGAAACGATCTCACGCACGACTTCCGCGCCGGCCCGATGCCCTGCAACACCGGGATAACCCTCGCGACGCGCCCACCGGTTATTGCCGTCCATGATAATAGCGAGGTGACGGGGAACACTGCGAAGTTGGATCTCGGACGCTTGCAAGGGTGATTCCTCTCGAGTCTCAGATCGCCATCAGATCGGCTTCTTTCTCGCCCAGAGCAACCTCTACCCTGGCCACATAATCGTCGGTCAGCTTCTGGATGACATCGTGAGCGCGCCGCTCTTCGTCCTCGGAGATTTCCTTCTCCTTCAACAATTCCTTCAGCAATCCCAGCCCATCACGTCTGGCACTGCGCACCGACACGCGAGCCGATTCGGCCTCGCCGCGGGCTTGCTTGATATACCCCTTGCGCGTCTCCTCCGTGAGCACTGGCATGGGAATTCGCATCACATCGCCCGCAGTAGCGGGATTCAAGCCCAGATCGGATTTCATAATAGCCCGCTCAATATCCGGCGTAATCGCTTTATCGAATGCCACAACACTGAGGGTCCGGGCATCTTCTATATTGATATTCGCCAACTGATTCAACGGGGTTTCCGCGCCGTAGTATTCGAGCCGGATGCTGTCCAGTAAACTGGGGTGTGCGCGACCGGTGCGGATTTTATTGAAATTATGAGAGAGCGCATCGAGGGCTTTACCCATGCGATCTTCAGTATCCTGCTTGATGTCATCAATCATTGTCACTGATCCTGCTCTGTCTTCTTGTTCACCCTGATCAGGCCTGAATCAGGGTGCCCTCATCCCCGCCGCGAACGATATTGAGTAGCGCACCTCTCTGTGCCATGTTAAATACCCTGACGGGCATACCATGGTCCCGGACCAGACAAATCGCCGTCGAATCCATCACCCCGAGCTTTTTATCCAGCACTTCGTCGTAGTTGAGGACGTCGTATTTTACAGCGTTCGGGTCCGTCACCGGATCTGCGCTGTAAACACCATCGACTTTCGTTGCTTTTAACACCACATCAGCCTTGACCTCGATACCGCGAAGGCAGGCCGAAGAGTCGGTGGTAAAGAATGGATTGCCGGTGCCGGCCGCGAAAATAACCACGTCGCCGTTGGACAGGGCCCGGATAGCCTTGCGGCGGTCGTAGTGCTCGACCACCCCGCTCATCGGAATGGAAGACATCGCCTGAGTGGCGATATTGGAGCGTTCCAGTGCATCACGGAGAGCCAACGCATTCATTACCGTCGCTAACATCCCCATGTGGTCGCCAGTGACGCGATCTAGGCCCGCCGCATTCAGCGCCGCGCCGCGAAACAGGTTGCCGCCACCGACTACCAGTCCCACCTGCACACCGATACCTACCAATTGCCCAATTTCGAGTGCCAGCTGATCGAGTATTTTGGGGTCAATACCGTAGGCTTCCTGACCGGTCAGCGCTTCACCGCTCAACTTGAGCAGTATGCGCTTATAAACCTTGTCTGCCGCCATCTACGCCTCTCCCCGCCTGATCACCGCGTTCCCGCCATGCTACCGGACTCCGAGGTCACCGTTCACACAGAAACCTTGGTGATTCTTGTCATCCCGACGCTGAGAGCGGCCCCACCGTACTCCTGTTTCAGGGCGAACCGCGTAATCAGCTGCCGAGCTGCGCTGCCACCTCTGCGGCGAAGTCAACCTTCTCCACTTCGATGCCCTCACCCACCTCGAAGCGGGTAAAACCTAGGATTTCCGCCTCCGCCTGCGCCACGAGCTTGCCGACTGTGAGGTCGGGATCTTTAACGAAAGCTTGCTCAGTCAGGCTATTCTCCGACAGAAACTTACGAATTCTGCCATCAATCATTTTCTCGACGATTTCGGGCGGCTTGCCCGAGTCTTGAGCCTGAGCGGCATATATTTCTCGCTCCTTGGCCACAAGCTCCTGGGGCATGTCATCTGGCGAGACCACCTGAGGATTCACCGCCGCCACGTGCATGGCAACGTCCCGCGCAAGCTCCTCGGAGCCACCTTTTAATGAAACCAGAACCGCTATGCGATTATTACCGTGGACATATCCGCCAATCACGCCAGCGTCGGCTTCATGGGTCGCCACCCGGCGAACGCTAATATTTTCGCCGATCTTTTGAACCAGCGCCTGACGCGCCTCCTCGGTCTCACCCTCTGCAAGCGTCGTCACATCACTGATGCGCTGCGCAAATGCCTTAGCCAATACGCTGTGAACAAAGGTGAGGAAGTTTTCGTCGCGAGCGACAAAATCCGTCTCGCTATTAATCTCGATCATGGCACCAAAGCTACCATCGGGAGCCGTCTGAATAGCAACCACACCATCTGCCGCCGTCCTGCCCGCTTTTTTTGCTGCCTTCATTCCACTGGACTTGCGTAAAGCCTCGATCGCCGCGTCAACATCCCCACCGGCCTCGGCCAGCGCTTTCTTGCATTCAAGCAGACCCAAGCCAGTCCTCTCGCGCAGTTCTTTCACCAATGCAGCAGACATGCTTTCACCTCATGAAACCGCCTCACTGGCGGCTAAATAGTTAACAATAAGGGGCCCTGAAGGCCCCGTGATCACGCAACGGGCGGTGTCGCCTCGTCGAGTCTCAGGTAGCCGGGGTTTCCGCTTCTTCAGCAGTGCCCTCAGCAGCATCTGAGTCTGCACTCGCGCCAGAATCGGCCTCTTGATTCTCGGGCGTTGCCTCGGCGGCTTCGACCGGCGCTGCAGCCTCGCCGTCTGGTGCTGCATCCTCACCCTCTGGCGCCGTCGCGTCAGCCGCGGGCGCTTCACTGGCCTCGACGACGGGAGCTGACTCTGCCTCGGGTTCTGTGACTTCGACAAACTCATCCGCCGACACCACCTCACCAGCCTGAGCCTTCCCAGCCAGAACCGCATCAGCCACTGCAGAGACGTAAAGCTTCACGGCGCGGATAGCGTCGTCATTACCGGGAATCACGTAATCCACACCATCGGGATCACTATTGGTGTCGACAATGCCAATCACGGGAATACCTAGCTTATTGGCCTCGGTGACGGCAATGCGTTCGTGGTCCACATCGACCACGAACAACACGTCGGGCAACCCCGACATTTCCTTGATACCGCCGATAGAACGTTCAAGCTTTTCTTTCATGCGAGACCGCATCAACGCTTCTTTTTTGGTCAGCTTGGCAAAGGTGCCATCGCTCTCCTGCTCTTCAAGCTCGCGCAAGCGCTTGATCGATGATCGGATCGTTTTGTAGTTCGTGAGCATGCCACCAAGCCAGCGGTGACTCACAAAGGGCATGCCGCAACGTCGGGCATGTTCCTCGATGATCTTGCCGGCGGCACGCTTGGTACCGACGAACATCACCTGATTTTTCTTCTCTGCCAGGCGCTGCACCGTGGTCAAGGCGTCGTTAAAAGCGGGCACGGTGTGCTCGAGATTGATGATGTGGATTTTGTTGCGGGCCCCAAAAATGTATTGATCCATTTTGGGGTTCCAGAAACGGGTCTGGTGTCCGAAGTGCGCACCTGCTTGCAGCAAGTCGCGCATGCTTACCTGCGTCATAGTCAAACTCTCTGTTTGGGTTAACCTTCCGTCCCTTCCTGCGACTCCAACCGGAAACCGGCACCCGGGTCCGCACCTGCGATGGGACGTGCTATTTGCCAAAATTGGCTTTGCCAGAAACTTCCAGCGGCGCGCTTTATACCACAGCACTGCCGGCAGTAAAAGCGCCCACCCATTGGGCCCCAGAGTCGGTTACACTCTCGCCCTCGCGAAAACTGACGCCATAGGGCGCACTCGATGAGCACCGTAAAGCCCAAGACTGACACTGAAATTGCTGCGATGCGCGAAGCCGGCCGGTTGGCGGCAGAAGTGCTCGAAATGATTGCCCCACAAGTGACGGTGGGCATGACGACTGGTGAAATTGACCGTATTTGTCACGATTACATCGTCAACGTTCAGAAAGCGATTCCTGCGCCCCTGAATTACAAGGGCTTCCCCAAATCGATCTGCACCTCCGTGAATGAGGTCATTTGCCACGGTATTCCGTCAGATACCAAGAAACTGCGTAACGGCGATATCATCAACATCGACGTCACAGTGATCAAAGACGGTTGGCACGGCGACACCAGCATAATGGTCGGTGTTGGGGATGTCGCGCCCCATGCCGAGCGCCTGATGCGGGTGACTCAGGAGTGCCTTTATCAAGCGCTGGCACTGGTAAAACCCGGTGCGGCACTCGGTGATCTCGGGCATGTTATCCAGCAGCATGCGGAAGCCAACTACTACTCAGTGGTGCGGGAGTACTGTGGGCACGGCATTGGTCAGGTTTTTCATGAAGAACCACAAATTCTCCATTACGGGAAACCCGGCACCGGCCTTCACCTGGAGCCCGGTATGACGTTCACCGTGGAACCCATGATCAATGCAGGCAAACGCTACACCAAGCTGAATACGCGCGATGGCTGGACCGTCACCACCCGCGACGGCCGACTTTCTGCACAGTGGGAACACACGATCGTTGTGACCGAATCGGGGTGTGAGGTGCTTACGCGGAGGCGGGATGAAGCCCTCCCCTTCTAACGAAGCGGCTAATACCCCTGCCCCCCACTTTGGTGACTTTTTGACCGACGAGGTGAACCCTGCTCTGGCGGCGCGCACTTTTCTGCAAGCGGCGCGGGAGTCGCTTGCCGCCCACTTTCACCCGAGTAAACCGATCACGCCCTTACTGAGACAGACCAGTGAGGCTGTCGATGCGGTACTCACGCAACTCTGGTCTGAGTACGTGGGCATGAACACCGATACCGCACTGATCGCTGTAGGCGGCTACGGCAGGGGCGAGCTCTTCCCGCAATCGGATATCGACGTGCTGTTACTCACACGGGAAGCGCCCAACTCCGATACGGCAGCAAAACTGGAGCGTTTTGTCACCAGCCTCTGGGATACCGGCCTGCAGATTGGCCATAGCGTCAGGACACTGGCGGAATGTGAGGCGCTGGCCAAAGAGGATCTCACGATCGTCACCACCATGATGGAATCACGCCACCTAGAGGGCGACCCTACGCTGAGAGATGCTCTGAAAACGTTAATAGAGCCGTCTCGGATGTGGCCCCTAAACGACTTTATCCGCGGCAAGCTGGGAGAGCAGCAGAATCGTCACGACCGTTACAGCAACACCGAGTACGCCCTTGAACCCAATATCAAAAGTTCGCCCGGAGGCCTCCGGGATCTGCAGGTCATTGAGTGGATCACGCTACGTTGCTTTGGCGCCGGACTCGGCGAAATCGATGAACCTGACTTTTTGAGTGACACGGAGCGCGACCAATTGCGCAATGGACAGGAATTTCTCAGTCAGGTTCGGTTCGCTTTGCACACGATGACCGGGCGCGCCGACGATCGACTGCTGTTCGACCATCAAAAAAAACTGGCTGCAACGTGGGACATGATCGATGGCGATACGCTGGCGGTCGAGCAATTTATGCAGGTTTACTACCGCTGGATGCTGACCCTCAGCCAACTGAATGAGCTATTGATAGAAGTATTTGAGCATCGCCTCTCCGATGCGCCTGAATCAGAGATCCGCGTTATCGATGGCGACTTCGAAGTCAGCGACAGCAGAATCCGCGCACGACACGATGCAGTCTTTCGCGATAATCCCAGTAATTTATTGCGGCTGTTCGTGATAATCGGCAACGACTCGCTGGTCGATCGGATTGAGCCTAATACGCAGCGATTGTTGAGACGGGATGCGCCTCTAATTGACGAGAATTTCCGAGCATCACAGGTCAATCGCGACCTGTTTATGCAGGTCATCGGGGTGCCGCACAACATGACGAAGCAGCTCAGACGAATGTCGCGTCATGGCGTGCTGGGCCGCTACCTGCCGGCATTTGGCAGCATCATCGGTCAGATGCAATTTGATCTGTTTCACGCCTATACGGTGGATGCACACACCACTGAGGTCATTGCCAATACCCGTCGTTTTATGCGTGCCGACTATACCGATCGCTTTCCGGTTTCGACCCGCATTGCGCGCCGCCTGCGTGACCCGAGGCTCCTCTATATCGCGGCCCTATTTCACGATATCGGCAAAGGTCGTGGCGGCGATCACTCAGAGCTGGGAGCCGTGGACGCCGAGCAATTTTGTGCTGATCATGGACTGTCAAAATCCGATACGGCGCTGATTGTCTGGTTAGTAAAGAATCATTTGCTGATGAGTCATATTGCGCAGCGACGGGATATCTCGGACCCCGAGGAGATCCAGCGATTCGCAGAAATCGTGGTCACCGAAGAGCGACTGGATTATCTCTATACCCTCACCGTGGCCGACATCGCAGGCACCAATCCCGATCTGTGGAACGCCTGGCGATCATCACTGATGCGCCAGCTCTATACCGAGACACGGCGCGCCCTGAACCGCGGTCTCGAAAACCCCCTCGATCGCGACGAGGTCATCCGCACCACCAAACGTTCAGCATCAGAAGCGCTGGAATATAGAGGGTTTCTGGATCACGAATTGACCCAGCTCTGGGCTACCCGGGGTGAGGATTATTTTCTGCGCGAGCGGGCTGAGGATATAGCCTGGCATACAGAGGCGATTGCGGATCACAACCAGCAGCAAGGTGCGCTGGTCTTGGTAAAGCAAGCCAGTGAGTCGCCAATCGGCAATGCAACGCAGATATTCGTGCACACACGGGATGAGCCCAATACCTTTGCCCGGATCTGTGCCGCCCTGGAAACTCTAGATCTCAGCATCCATGACGCCCGAATCTATAGTGACGCCGACGGCAGTACCCTCGATACTTTTTTTGTCCTGAAAAGTGATGGGGCGTCATTGGATCCTCATCCCGATACCTTTAGTGAAATCGAGGACAGAATCCGACAACACCTGAGTCAAGCCGCGCTGAGGCCTGTGTCCCGGCACACCCCTAGAACCGTCAAGGCTTTCTCAATCCCGACTACCGTCCGCTTCGCACAGGACGAATCCGGGGGCTTGACGATCCTCGAAGTGGCGACGGCAGACAGGCCTGGTCTTCTTGCACGGCTGGGATCAGTCCTATCGCGTTATCAGGTCTCGATTCAGGGCGCCAAAATCCAGACTCTGGGAGAACGGGTCGAGGACATCTTTTTCCTGGCCGACGCTGCAGGTGGCCCGCTGCATAACGACGCAATGCTGGACCAGTTAGAGCAGGATCTGGTGGCGGAACTAGGGGCCGTTCAAGGCGAGGAAACCTCAACTGTGGACCTGCAGATTTGAACGCTGGGCTAGACGGACTCCATCCGTACCCGTTCGAAAAACTGGGGCATCTTTTCGCGGGGATCTCCCCGCCAGATACGAGCATCATTCCTCTGACCATCGGCGAACCCCAGCACCCGCCGCCGGAAGCGGTCATCGAATGTTTGAATCAATCCAGCGCTCTGGTGGCCCACTACCCCGCCACCGCAGGAAATCCCACATTACGTGCCGCAATCGCCCGATGGTTAGAGCGGCGCTTCCACCTACCCTCACTGGATGCAGATCGACACGTGCTACCCCTTAATGGAACGCGAGAGGGACTGTTTGCTCTGGCACAGACGGTGGTGACTCATGGCCGGCCGGGGGCTGTGATCTGCCCTAACCCCTTCTATCAAATTTATGAGGGTGCCGCTCTGCTAGCAGGCACCGAGCCCATCTTGGTTAATTGCGGCGCAGACACCGCATTTCTCCCCGATTTCTCGTCGGTGAGCGAGGATCAGTGGCAAGCCTGCCAGCTGCTCTTCATTTGCACCCCCGGCAACCCTGCCGGTGCGGTCATGTCTTGCGACGCGCTGCAGCAGCTCATTGCGCTGGCCCACGAGCATGACTTTGTGATCGCCAGCGACGAGTGCTATAGCGAAATTTACCCAGACGAAGCGGCGCCTCCCGCCGGGCTTCTGGAAGCGGCCGCGGCTATGGGTGACAGCGACTACCGTCACTGCCTCTGTTTTCATAGTCTCTCCAAGCGGTCCAACCTGCCAGGACTGCGATCCGGATTCGTGTCCGGAGACCCGCTCTGGATAGAGCGCTTCCGGCGCTATCGCACCTATCATGGTTGTGCCATGCCACCCCATCATCAGGCGGCCAGTGAATGGGCGTGGGGAGACGAAACGCATGTACTGGAGAACCGGGCCCTTTATCGGCAAAAGTTTGAAGCGGTGACGCCGATTCTGGCTTCGACCTTGGCAACACCGACGCCGGATGCCGGTTTTTATTTGTGGCCGGAGACGCCGATCGACGACGAGTCCTTTACCCAAAGCCTTTTTGAACGCGCCGGCGTCAAAGTCCTGCCAGGTCGCTACCTCGCCCGTGATACGCAGCAGGGCAATCCCGGTGAGCATCGCGTCAGGCTGGCGCTGGTGGCGGAATTATCGCAGTGCGTTGAGGCTGCAGAGCGCATCTCACATACCGTCAAACGAGGTTGGTGATATGACGAGTGTGGCGAATTTGAATAAAGCGGAGCGCATCGCCTTCATCGATCAGACACTGCAGGCACTCTATCCACAAACACTCGTGCCCCTCGATCACAGCGACCCCTATACCCTGCTGGTCGCGGTATTGCTGAGCGCGCAATGTACCGATGAGCGCGTGAATCAAGTGACGCCTGCCTTATTTGCCAGCGCCGATACGCCGGAGCAGATGGTCACACTCTCGGTCGAGGAGATCCGGGCGATCATTCGCCCGTGTGGCCTGTCACCCCAAAAATCCAAAGCCATTCACCGACTCAGCGAAATGCTCCTTGATCTGCATGATGGTGAAGTGCCTGCTGATCTCGATGCGCTGGAACAACTTCCCGGTGTGGGCCACAAGACCGCGAGCGTGGTCATGGCTCAAGCGTTTGGCATGCCGACTTTCCCCGTCGACACCCATATCCATCGACTGGCCCAGCGTTGGGGCCTGACCCGAGGCCGCAACGTTGTCGAAACCGAGCGGGACCTAAAACGCGCTTTCCCCGAGGTGCGCTGGAATGCCCTGCATCTCCAGATTATCTTCTATGGCCGAGAGTACTGCACAGCTCGCGGTTGCGATGGCCGAGTCTGTGATATCTGCCGCACCTGTTATCCTGCGCGCAAGCATCCCAAGCGGTGTCACAAAGCCTAACCACCGCGACGCCAGAGGCGCAATTCTGCTAACCTTTGCCTCCACTCGTTGTGCAGGATGAACATCCGGCCCACCGTTGGATTCCACAGGCTCACACAGTTGATGACACATTCAACATGATGACAACGCCCATGCTGTATGGCATCCCCAACTGCGACACGGTGCGCAAGGCGCGAAAGTGGCTTGACCGCCATGAGGTGGCTCACAATTTTGTCGATCTTAGGGAGGCTCCACCCAGCCGGGAACACCTGTCCGAATGGCTCGGCATCGTGGGGCCTGAGCGGCTCATTAATCGCCGCAGCACGACTTTTAAGCAGTTGTCAGACGCGGAGCGCAGTGCTTTGGACCAGAGCGGGGCCGTCGACGTCCTGCTTGCCTATCCGACACTGATCAAACGCCCCGTGCTTGAGTGGCGGGCCACCGTCTCGGTCGGGTTTACAGCCGACGAATACGCACACTATTTTGGCATGTAAGGAACGTATCTGATGGGCTCCCTGCACGGTTTTGGTCTTGGCATCGTCTCAGAGAATGCACAGGGAGAGCCGCTCGATGCGTTCTACCCCCTGCCACTCGCTGAAGTGAGTGGCGCAGTAGCGGCCGCGCTTGAAGGCGTTACCGGCAGACTCGACAACGCACAACTCACTGAGTTGGCATCGGGGCTCAAGGCGGCGGGTAGCGACACCCTCGCCCAGCTTGCGCAACAACTGACTCATGCTAGCCAACCGGTCGTCGCCACAGCGCTCGCGAACAACACGGCGCCGACGTCGGTTGAGGAAGCCTATCTCAAGCTGCATCTCATCTCTCACCGACTCGTCAAACCTCATGCGACCGATCTCTCGGGCCTCTTTGGCTTACTGCCCAACGTGGCGTGGACGGGGCAAGGGCCGGTCGATCTGAGGGAGCTTTCACAGCGTCAACTTGACGCGCGACTGCGCGGTGAGCTGCTGGAGGTGTCCAGTGTCGATAAGTTTCCGAAGATGACCAACTATGTGGTCCCCACTGGCGTGCGCATCGCGCACACAGCAAGGGTGCGTCTGGGTGCCTATCTCGGAGTGGGCACCACCGTCATGCATGAAGGGTTTATTAACTTCAACGCGGGCACCGAAGGCCCCGGCATGATTGAGGGCCGAATATCCGCTGGAGTCTGGGTAGGCAAAGGCTCTGATCTGGGTGGTGGCTGCTCGACCATGGGCACGCTCTCCGGAGGCGGCGACATTATTATCTCAGTCGGTGAGGACTGTCTGATTGGTGCCAACGCCGGATTGGGCATTCCTCTGGGCGATCGCTGCACTATCGAAGCAGGGCTTTTTGTAACTGCGGGTACCAAGGTCAGTGTTTTAGAAGACAGCGGTGCGACCGTAGAGACGCTCTCAGCGCGAATGCTCGCAGGAAGATCGGATCTTTTATTCCGGCGGCACTCCAGCACCGGGGCAGTGCAGTGTTTGACCAATAAAAGTGCCATTGAGCTCAACGAGATGTTGCATGCCAACAACTGACGACATCGATCCGACGCTGGCGCTGACGCGTCAGCTCATCAGCTGCGCCTCTGTCACGCCCGATGACGCGGGATGTCAGTCTATTATGACATCACGCCTGTCAACGGTCGGCTTCACTATCGAGCCGATGCGCTTTGGCGATGTCGACAATTTCTGGGCAACCCGGGGAGAAGAAGGACCACTGCTGGTCTTCGCCGGCCATACCGACGTGGTACCCCCCGGCGACATGAACAGCTGGCAGTCAGACCCTTTTATTGCGACAGAGTCTGGTGAGGATCTTGTCGGACGTGGCGCCGCGGACATGAAGGCGAGTTTGGCGGCTATGGTTGTGGCCTGCGAACAGTTTGTGGCTGAGCATCCTCGACACACCGGGCGGATCGGTTTTCTGATCACGTCTGACGAAGAGGGTCCCGCACGAGATGGCACGGTGAAGGTAGTAGACGCCTTGGCTGCCCGAGGCGAGCAGATCGACTGGTGCGTAGTAGGTGAACCCTCAAGCACCCGCCAACTGGGCGATCTCGTCAAGAACGGCCGGCGTGGCTCTCTAAATGCGGCGCTCGTGATCCATGGCAAGCAGGGGCACATTGCCTATCCTCACCTTGCTGATAACCCGATTCACCGAGCGCTACCCGCCCTTGATGCTCTGGCGCGCGAGCCATGGGATGCGGGTAACGACTTCTTTGACCCCACATCCCTGCAGATTTCAACGGTGCGGGCTGGGCACGGGGTAACCAACGTTATTCCGGGTAGCCTAGAAGTACTGTTCAATCTGCGCTTCAGCACAACGCTCACCGCTCAGTCGATTCAGGAGCGATGCGAAGCCATTCTCCAGCAACATGACCTTCACTATGACATCACCTGGTCACTGAGTGGCGAACCTTTCCTGACAGAACCAGGGGCCCTACTCACTGCAGTCTCTGACAGTATTCGCGCAACTACCTCACTCACACCGGAGGTGTCGACGGGAGGTGGTACTTCCGACGGCCGATTCATTGCACCTACAGGCGCGCAGGTCGTAGAGGTGGGCCACGTTAATGCCACCATCCACCAATGCAATGAGCGGGTAAAACTGGCCGACATACCGCGCCTAACCGAGATCTATCAGGGCATTCTTGAACGTTTACTCCCCGATTAGTAGCAGCATGTCAGTTTGCCAAACGCAAGCGCTATAGCCGCGATCTTGCTGTGGACAATCGGGCAGACGGACCGTTATTTTTGAGGGGCGGTAACGTGACGCCACTCCGACTGAGTCAGCAGCCTAAACGAGACTCCCATCGGCCTGGATGACGCGTTTGCGGTCGCTGCGAAGCGCTCAATAAACGCCCATAAACCCTGCTCATAAGGTGAATTCGCCGGCACTGAGTCGGGCAACAATAGGGTCACCGTGATACCGCTCTCCGGCGCTCGCGCTGCGGCTGCGCCGCTCGCCATCACCATGACACCCTCTATCACCGTACGAGCCCTGATCAAAGCCTCGTCAAGAGGCATGGCGGCTGACTGCTCTGCGAGGGCAACCGCGCGCTCCGGCCACACCCAGACAATCTGCTCTACCGGGCCACACTGACGAAGCAGATCCGATAGATAACCCTGACCGGTAGTCGTGCCTATCGCGACCTCATGCCAATCCGGCTCTGCTAGCTCCGGGCCTGCGTGTGCCAGCACGCTCTGGGCGACCTCCACATGTTCCTGACAGTCAGATAGACGCCCGCAAAAGATCGGGCTGGGATGATTTAACGCCAAACCCATTAGCTCGATCGGCAATGCCTCCACCCCGATCCAGATCGACTTGGCAGTCACCCTAGGGACCTCTGCTCAATTTGGCGCACAAAGACATCAAAACGAACCGCTTTGCCTGACAGCGAATG
>CALKEI010000161.1 GCA_938085095.1 uncultured Luminiphilus sp.
AGCGATCGCGGTGGCCAAGTGACTTATCACGGCCCGGGTCAGTGGGTCGCCTATGTTCTTTATGACCTGCGCCGCGCAAACGTCAACATCAGGGAGCTGGTGAATCTCCTTGAGATGGCCGTGGTGCACGTGTTGGCGGAATGGGGGATAGCCGCCTGCGGGGATCCTGCAGCGCGAGGTGTCTATGTGGAGGGACGCAAGATAGCCGCGCTGGGCCTAAAGGTCAGTAAAGGACGCAGCTACCATGGTCTTTCACTGAATGCTGATATGGATCTCGCGCCCTTTGCCGGCATTAACCCCTGCGGTTATGAAGGGCTCGAGGTGACCTCGGTGTCGCAATTGCTTGGGAATCGTTGCCCCAACATGACTGAGATGGGCGATGCCCTGTTGCGGCACCTCGAACAAAACCTGCCGAGCCCCGCCTGACTCGGCTGATATTGGCTGGCATAATCGCGCCTCCCTAAGGAGCCGTCATGTCTGAACTACAGCGCGATGTCGACGCGCGTCGCACCTTCGCCATTATTTCTCACCCCGATGCGGGTAAGACCACCATGACCGAGAAACTGCTGTTGCTCGGACAGGCGATTCAGGTGGCGGGCTCGGTCAAGGGTAAGCGGGGACCTCACGCAACCTCGGACTGGATGGCTCTCGAGCAGGAGAGGGGGATCTCCGTGACCTCCTCGGTGATGCAGTTTCCGTACCGCGAACGCTGGGTAAATTTGCTCGACACGCCGGGCCACGAGGATTTTTCAGAGGACACCTACCGCACCCTGACCGCAGTGGACTCGGCTCTGATGGTGATCGACGGTGCCAAAGGCGTTGAGGATCGAACGATCAAACTCATGAAGGTATGTCGTTTGCGAGATACGCCCATCATGACTTTCATCAATAAGCTCGATCGCGATATTCGTGATCCCATCGACTTGGTTGATGAGGTTGAAGCGGTTCTGGGAATTACGGGCGCACCCATCAATTGGCCGATAGGTATGGGCCGGGATTTCAGAGGTGTCTACAACTTATACACTGACACCCTCCACCGATATCGGTCCGGTGACGGTGCAACGCTAGCAGAGGAGGACCTTGTCCAAGGTCTCGACTCAGAGGAAGCCAAGGCACTGCTGGGAGAGGATTATGAGCTATTCGTCGAAGAGATAGAGCTGGTGAGAGGGGCATCGCATGAGTTCTCGATTGATGCATTTCTTGCCGGTCAGCTCACGCCGGTGTTCTTTGGCACCGCGCTCGGTAACTTCGGTGTCAGGGAGATGCTTAACGATTTTGTAGAGTGGGCGCCACCGCCACAACCCAGAGTCTCTTCCGAGCGGACGGTCGAGGCTTCTCAGCCTGACTTTACAGGCTTCGTTTTTAAGATTCAGGCCAATATGGACCCCAAGCACCGTGACCGTATCGCTTTCATGCGGATCTGCTCGGGCCGCTACGACAAAGGGATGAAAATGCGTCATGTCCGGATCGACAAGGACGTGCGGATCGCGGATGCCGTGACGTTTCGGGCCGGTGACCGGACCTTGGTGGAATCGGCGGTGGCGGGCGACATCATCGGCCTGCATAACCACGGGACTATTCAGATCGGTGACACGTTTACCACGGGAGAGGCGATCCGATTTACGGGTATTCCTCACTTCGCGCCGGAATTGTTTCGGCGTATTCGCCTGAGCGACCCCATGAAGGCCAAAGCGCTGCAAAAGGGCCTACAGCAGTTGTCGGAGGAAGGTTCGACCCAGGTGTTTTCCCCGCTGAGCAACAGCGATCTCATTGTGGGTGCAGTAGGCCAGCTACAGTTTGATGTGGTGGCTTATCGGCTGGCCGACGAGTACAAGGTGGAGGCTCTTTACGAGCCGGTCAATGTCTACACTGCGCGCTGGATAGAGGCTGATGACGAGCACAAACTTGAGGAGTTCCGGAAAAAGGCGGCCGAGCATCTTTCTCAGGATGGCGGTGGCTATCTGACTTACCTGGCACCCACCCGGGTTAACCTCTCTTTAATGGAAGAGCGCTGGCCCGACATCCGATTTCGTGAGACCCGAGAACACTGAGCTTTCAGAGCAAGGCTTCAATATCGCTTGAGATCGCCTCGGGTTTAGTCGACGGCGCATAGCGCTTGACCACCTCGCCCTGTTGGTTGACCAAGAACTTGGTGAAGTTCCATTTGATGCGCTGACTGCCTAGCAAGCCGGGCGCCTGTGTTTTCAGGTGGGTGAACAGCGGATGACTCGACGCGCCGTTGACATCGATCTTACTGAACAGGGGAAAGCTGGTCTGGTAGTTCAGGTCGCAGAAAGACTGAATCTCTTCCTCGCTGCCGGGCTCTTGGCCTCCAAACTGATTGCAGGGGAAAGCCAGCACCGAGAATCCGCGCTCACGGTAGGTCTGGTGGAGTGCCTCCAGTCCCGTGTACTGCGGCGTGAAGCCGCACTTCGACGCGGTATTAACAATCAGTAATACCTTGCCACGAAACTGGCCAAGATCGGTGTTATCACCGTTGGCCAGAGCAGCAGAAAAATCCATCACAGTCTTCATACAGTGCTCCATTGAGGCGGCAGGCGTCGTGACGTCGTTCGCCGGGGTCGGTTGATATACGAGCGGTTGCCCGACAACGGATGCGGCCGCCGCGGGTTTGCATTCAGCCCATTCAGATCGTGCCGATTCAAGTGAGGCGCTCTAGGCAGACAGATAGGTTTCGAGCTCAAAGTCGGTGACCCGGCGCTCGAACTCGATGAGCTCCTGCTTTTTGACTTCACTAAAAGCGGATTGAAATTCTGCGGAGAGTGTATCGCGAACATTGTCTGACTGCGAAAAACGGGTAATGGCCTCTGCCATGTAGCCTGGCAGGCAAATATTCGTCTCGTCTTCAATCCATGCGTTGCCGCTAATGGGTTCGGGGGCAAGGCATTGACGTTCAATGCCCATCAAGACGCCTGCTAACAGGGCCGCAATGGCGAGGTAAGGGTTACTGTCTGCGCCCGCAACTCGATGTTCGATGCGGGTTGCTGCACTTGGGCTTGCTGGAATTCGGAGTGCGGTGGTCCGGTTGTCGTAGCCCCAGTTGGGCTGTGTGGGTGCGTGGTTGCCGGCCTGAAAGCGGCGGTAGGCGTTGTAGCTCGGTGCAAAAATGAGCTGTGTATCACTCATCAGATCGATACAGCCGGCGACCGCCTGTCGGAGGATCGGGGTACCCTCGACGTTTCCACTGTCAAAGACGTTTTGGCCAGAGGAATCGAGCAGGCTGCAGTGCACGTGCATGCCATTACCCGCCTGATTTTCCATCGGTTTGGGCATGAAACTTGCCATTGCACCAAAGCGTGCAGCCACGCTACGAATGATGCGCTGCATGCGGATGATCTGGTCGCCGTAGGCCAAGGCATCATCCGAATAGGTGACGTTGATCTCATATTGGGCCGGGGCGGCTTCTTTTAAAACGCCTTCATAGGGCAGCCCCTGAACGGCAAAAGCGTCTTTCAGCGCCTGAAGTAAATCGGCATGCTCATCCAGTGCGCTCAGGCCATAGAGATTACCCCCTGTTTGAGGTTCAGCCGGCAATGCGGCGCGGGGGGACTGACCCTCAGCCGGCTGCTTGAACAAATTGAACTCGAGTTCTATGGCAACGCGGGGAACGAGACCCCGCTCGGCCAGTTTATTCACGACGCGTGCTAGAACCTGTCGCGGGTCGGACAGCAGCGGGCTGCCGTTGTCTTTGAACATCGTCAGCACAAGCTGGGCGCGGTCGACCCCTGTCGAATTCAATACCGGTACCAGAGACTCGGGTACGGCCCGGCACAATCCGTCAATATCGCCATTATCGAGTGCAATGCGCGGCACATCCCGACCCCAGGCATCTTGTGCCACAGCAGATTTTGGCAGCTTGATGCCGTCAGTCAGCAGCGCGGGTAGTTTTGCAATTGGGAGCCACTTGCCCCGCGCCGCGCCATTGCAATCTGTGATGAGCGCTTCCACCATCTCGATGGCGGGGTACTCGCTTAACAATGTTTCGGCGTCTGGATACATTACGGACTCTCTATAGGGTTGCCGAGTTTACCTCCGTGAGAAGCGCCTCACCAGTCGATTGGCGCCGTGCGCCAATGGTTTTGCCATGCGCTACGAACCTTGTTGGGGTAGCGCTGACTTCCGCTTGAGCCATTATAGGCAGACAGTGCGCGTCCCCAATTTTGATCTTCCCGGTCCAGGTAAAAACGCAGAATGTAGCAGCCGTATCGGAGATTGGTGGGCACGTGGGTAAGGTTATCGTCGGGGCGCCCAATCTCGTTTTTCCAGAAGGGCATGACCTGCATCAGGCCTTGAGCGCCAGCCTTTGAGACAGCGTAGCGATCAAAGCCACTTTCGACCTCGATCACCGACAGGACCAGCTCGGGAGGCAGATTAAGCTGGGTCGCCTGCTGATGAATCTGAGTGAGGAGATCGAGACGTTCCGCGGGATCAGTGACAAAGGGTGCCAGCCGCTGTTGCATATCGACCAGCCACACCTCAGCAGTAAAGCGATCTTCAAATCCGTCGTCTGCCGACAGCGCGCGATCGAGGTAGGCTGACAGGGCCGCCCCCTCAGCATCGGAATCGGCAAGCGCGTAGGCCATCTGAAGTGCGACAAGCAGTAATGCGCCTGCTGCGGTTGCCTCTCGGAGCAAACTGGTTAGCCGCCGGCTAGAAGTTGCTGAATACGGCTGACCGCAACGTCAGGTGCCACCATTTCGGTCTCGCCACTGCGCCGCTGGGTGAGTTCCAGACTGCCTTCCGCCAGCGACCGCTCCCCCACCGTCACGCGCAGCGGCATACCCAGCAGTTCCATTTCTGCAAACTTCACGCCAGGCCGCTCGGCGCGATCATCCATAAATACAGCCAGACCGGCGCTGTTGCAGGCGGCGTAAAGGCTCTCGCTCGCCTCCCGGACGGCGTCAGATTTATCCAGTCCCAACGGCACGATGGCCACATCGAAAG
>CALKEI010000162.1 GCA_938085095.1 uncultured Luminiphilus sp.
CCGGCCCATCGACGTCGTGGTGTTGAACGACTGCGTCACCGACACGAAGGTGACGCCGTTTCGGTCAAAGACCTCGACCAGCTTGGAAAAGTCCATCAACGAGCGCGACAGGCGGTCGATTTTGTAAACGACAACCACGTCGACCAAGCCGTCCTCTATATCGGCAAGCAGTTGTTGCAGGGCAGGGCGCTCTAAAGTGCCACCCGAGATGCCACCATCGTCATACTGATCGCGCACCAGCGCCCAGCCTTCAGACCTCTGGCTGGAGATGTAGGCCTCGCAGGCCTCGCGCTGCGCATGCAGACTGTTGAACTCCTGCTCGAGGCCTTCCTCGCTCGACTTGCGGGTATAGATGGCGCAGCGCAGGCGGCGGGCGGGTTTTGTGGACACGTCCTTCATGCCTCACCCCGTTTCCGCTCGCGCAGACCAAAGAAGCGATAGCCATTCCACCGCGTTCCAGTGATGGCCCGCGCTACGGCCGATAGCGACTTGTAGCGCTGGCCGCCCCATTCGAAGCCGTCCTTCAGGACCGTCACCGTATGCGCAACTCCATCCCATTCGCGTATGAGCTTCGTGCCCACCACAGGGTTGCGGGGATCCGCAATCTGCGCCTTGCGCGCCAGTGTGCCATCGACTTCGTCCGCGAGCAGATCAAGCATGCGACGTGTCTGCTTGTCAGGGCCGCCGTAGGTCAGTTCCTGAATGCGGTAAGCCAAGCGGCCTTCAAGAAAGCCGCGGCTGTTGTTGGGGGCAGGGGCGTTAAACAGCACCTGCCACTCTGCCTTTAAGTCTTTCACTGACATCGCCTTGAGTGCGCTCAGGCGGGCTAGGATGGGTTCGTGTGTGGTCATGCAGATCTCCTCTGAGTTGGAGTTGCAGTACCGCTCTGTTCGCAACGGAAGTGTAGCGAACAGTCTCCAGTATTCTGGGATAGATGGTCGCGATCGAGATCTACGCGGCGGACGACGGCCTTAGCTAGCAAGCCGTAGAGCTCAGTGCGGCGTTCATGCGCCGTCATACGATCTGGGTGCAAGGGGTTGGGCCCCGCGCCACAGTTTTTGGATGAATTGTTCATAATAGACCTCTTTGGCTTGGGCCAAAAAGGATGCATTCAGTAAGTATTAACAAGTAAAAACAGTATGTTGTCGGCTGGTGTCGGTTTGTGGCGTCCTCTGACGTGAACGCGTTTTAGACCACCCGGCCGTACCACCTAATCCTGCCCACGATGTTGACCTCGTCGAGTAGGCATTCATAAGGCGAGTAATTGGGGTTGTCAGAGGTGACGCTAATGCGCGGTGGCTCACTGGAGGGAATATGTTCGATCCTCTTTGCCATCAGCCCCATGCCGTCGTGCAACACGAAGAGGCCTGGCGGATAGGGTGACTTGCGTCCCATATCGACAAGGATCGTATCGCCATCATTCAGCGTTGGCATCATGCTGTCACCGGTGACGCGCAGGATCCGGAGGTTCTTCGGGTTTGCGTCAAGCTCATCTTCGATCCAAGACTGCCGGAAATGATACATCTTACCGGCTTGCTCGTCCTCGGCGTGCACGATCGTGCCTCCACCAGCGGAAGCCTTCGCCTTCACGCCCGAAATACCAACAAAGGTCGTGTCGGGTGAGTAGATCTTGGGCTCCTCGCCCTCTAGAGTGCCATCACCGTCTATCAGCCACGCCACATCAACCTTCAAGACATCTGCAACCTTCTGAAGTTTAGACCGGGTCGGGCGCACAGATTTGCCGCGGATGATGTCATAGATGAAGGAACGGTTAAGGCCCGAGGCCTCTGCAACGGCCGCGGGCGACATGTCGAGCTGGAAGGCGCGTGCCTTCAATCTCTGTGCAATGTTCGTCACGATCATGTTTATCCCTAGGTGGGTTGTGGACTAAATAGGATATGTATTTGGTTGAAATCGGATAGTCAAATTGATAAGAACATTACATGAACTTAGAGGGGTGCTGCCAGTGTTGATTCCACGAGAATATTTTCACCCTGAATGAGGTTCTGGCAGACTGGGGGATCTCCGAGTCGGAGTTGGGCTATGTTGTGGAAATGGGCCAGCTTACTTTATCGGTGCGTATATATGGATCCTTTACGGTGGCTTACGGGTGGGCGAGAGCTGCTCAACCCATTTCTGACTTTGAGGGGGTGGTGGATCTTGAGCGGCGTGACGCAATGCGTGTGTTGCGCAAGCAAGCGTGTCCTGTGACTGCCTTCGTTCAAAAAGGCGGAATGATATCGACGTCGGAGTGCTGCGAAGATTGGGTGGTCTATCGGGATACCTTGCTTGTGCGGGCCGACGAGCGGGCGCATTTTGAAGCAACATCCATGTCCGCTGGTGCGCCGCATGCCAATGATTATGATAGGTTTTTGTCGTTTGAGCTTTTTGGAGAGCACTATTTGTTCACGGACATGCAGGCGCGTGCGTTGAACTATTTGTTCATCTGCGCCGTTACGGGGGATCCTGAGCAGCGTGGCGTGCAGATATTGGGGGCGGCGGGATCGGCCTCCTTGAAACTCAGTTATCTGTTTTCCAGTCGCAAGGGGTGGCGGGACATTGTTCATCCTGTCTCGGGGCGAAGGGGGTATTACATGCTGGATCCCGCCTTGGTGGTGACGATGCGCGTCGGCTCCTGACATCTAACCTCCGTGCTAAACAGGCCCGCTGCGAGCGGGCTTTTTTGTGTCTGATGCGATCGAGATTCGATTTTTGTGACGGGCGCTCAGTCCCATTCGGTCGGTGATCGGTCGGAGATTGGTCGGTGTAGGGTTGGCGTTGGGTTGGAGCTCCGACCTAAACTTTTTGGAGCATTGATTTTCCTACAAAAATTAATTTTGACCACCGACCATTCATGCCACGACCTCCAACCCAAGGGTTTGGCAA
>CALKEI010000163.1 GCA_938085095.1 uncultured Luminiphilus sp.
CCATCGATATGATCGTTCACAGAAATGACATGCGGGATACCCTTGCCCGCATGTTGGCGAAGCTGACGAATTTGTCCGCGCCTGGCCAGCCTGCTCCCGTTCTCGAGGGGGAGGTCATTGAGGCTGACAGGGACGACGCCTGACGCCTTCATGCCTGATTTGTCGCTCCAGGATTGGCTGTCTCGCCTCGAGTCCCAGCATCCGGTTGAAATAGAGTTAGGTCTAGATCGTGTCGCCGCGGTGGCTCGCGTCATGGGTCTACTCGATGCGCCGCCGCCTACGTTTACCGTTGCCGGGACGAATGGCAAAGGCAGCGTTGTCGCGGTGTTATCCGCGGCACTTCAGGGCGCAGGCCTGCGGGTCGGGCGCTACACTTCTCCCCATTTGCTTCATTTTAATGAGCGCATCTGCATTGATGGTACTGAAGCAGCGGATCAGGCCTTGATCGATGCTTTTGCCGAGATAGAAAGTGCTCGCGGAGCGATTAGTCTTAGCTACTTTGAGGTGGCGACCCTGGCGGCGCTGTGGCTGTTTCGTGAGCGGTCAGTGGACGTTCAGGTGCTGGAAGTTGGGCTCGGTGGGCGGTTAGACGCCGTGAACATCCTCGACGCCGATGTGAGTGTGGTGACCAGTATTGGCCTCGACCATACAGATTGGTTGGGCAACGACAGGAGCCAGATTGCAATCGAGAAAGCGGGTGTCGCGCGCCCGGGCCGGCCCTGTATTGTTGCCGATATCGATCCGCCGGCCTCGCTGCTCGAGGATCTTCATAAGCGAGGCGTGGATACGCGACTGATTGGGCGGGACTGGCGGGTTGAGGGAGACCGGCTCTGCACCGCTTCTGGCGCGACATATCGGATGCCGGAAATCGATGGTCTGTTGTCGGAAAATGTTGCGGCGGCGATACAGGCGCTGGAGGCGGGCCAGCAATGCGATCTCAATCAGAGCGCTATTGATCAGCTGTCTGCGGTCAGGGTGCCCGGCCGACTCAGCCGTCGCGATGTGGGCCCTGTTGAGGTCATACTGGATGTGGCTCATAACGTGGAGTCCGTCTCCCGGCTGATCCAGTTTATGAACAGCAATCCGGTTTCTGGGAAGACGCTTGCAGTGTTCGGCGTCATGGGAGACAAACCTATCCGTGATATGCTCGCATGCTGCAGCGGTGCGTTCGATGAGTGGAATCTGATTGATCTAGGACATGTGCCAAGAGCAATGCCAGTGGCTGATCTCGCCCATATGCTTCACCCGGAACTGGTCGTGGGTGATCACGGTCCTTTTAGCGATATTTGGGACTCGATAAAAATGCGAAGTCATGCCGGAGACCGCGTTGTGGTGTTTGGTTCTTTTTTCACCGTCGGCGAGGCACTCTCAGTGCTGGAGGCGGGAGATCATAACGGGGAGCGGGGGTAGGTGGATCCGTTACTGAAACAGCGTCTGGTTGGAACGCTGGTGCTGGTGGCCCTGGGCGTTGTCTTTTGGCCTCTGATTTTCGTTACCCCTCAGGACCGAGACCCAGTCGTATTACAGCCGATTTCCGGACGGCCGGTCATTGATCAATCTCCGATCGCTGAGCCCGAGAGTTATCAGACGTCCGTGATGGAGGCGCTTCCAGATGCCCCGACCACCTCGACGGCCGCACAGGGGGATGCTGATCTTGGCACGCAAACCGAGATTGATGCAGTTGAGCTTCGATCTTTGCCCCCTGCCGATGCGTTGGCAGCGCCATTACCCAGAATCGACCCGCCTTCAGATGCATCGTTGATCGATGAACAGGGTGTTGCGGTATTCTGGGTGCTGCAGGTGGCGACCGTTGGTTCGGCTTCCCGCGCTGCCGACATTGTCAATGGGCTCCGTGAACGGGGCTATAAAGCCTTTTCGAAGCGCTATGTTCGGGTAGATGACGAACTGTTTCGCGTTCAGATAGGGCCCAATGCTGAGCGTGACGTTTTGACGCGGATCAAGCCGGAAATCGATCGGGCGCTGCGCGTGGATTCAAAGATTCTCAGGTATGTTCAATAACATGGAAGATCTGTTGGATCAGATTGCGTCTGGAGTCGCTGATTTCAACCTGTTTGACTGGCTGATTTTGCTGATCTGGATTGTCTCGTCTGGTTATGGTGTTGTTCGCGGCTTCGCTCGTGAGGCGCTGTCCATTCTCGGTTGGGTTAGCGCTTTTCTGTTGGCCAATTTGCTTGCTGACCCCGTCGCTAACCTGGGGCGCAACATTATCGATGAGCCCACTACCCGGTATCTGCTTGGATGGGCGCTGACCTTTATCGCCGTATTACTGATGTTCGGTGTTGTTGCTGCGTTTCTGTCCAAGCAAATGCGCCAACCCGGCTTCAATGTCGGTAATCGCCTGTTGGGCGGTATTTTTGGCTTGCTTCGGGGGATGATTATTGTGGCTGCGCTCAGTATTCTTCTTCGCGCAGTGCTGCCAGATGGCGATGAAGATTTGCTCGATTCAGCCGTGTTGATGGAACCCGCAGAATGGGTAGCGGAGTGGATCGGCGGCAATTTTGAGCGTGTTTTGGAGTCAGAGCCTACAGAGGCAGTGAAGGACACCATTAATTCGAGCGACATGCTTTAGGGCTGGAGAGGCGTTATGTGTGGACTGGTAGGGATGGTTGCCGAGCGAGATGTCGCAGCAGACATCTATGATGCGCTCACCATGCTGCAGCATCGCGGCCAGGACGCGGCGGGCATTATGACCTGCTCCGATGGAAAATTGATGCAGCGCAAGGGCGAGGGCTTGGTGCGCGATGTCTTTCGGTCTAGCCACATGTCGCAGCTTCTGGGCCGTTTTGGTATTGGTCACGCGCGCTATCCGACTCAGGGGAGCTCGGGCACGGCGCTGGCGCAACCGTTTTATGTGAACTCTCCTTATGGAATCGCCTTGGCGCACAACGGCAATCTGACGAATTCAGCTTTTCTGTCAGATGAACTTTTTAAGTCTGACTTGCGGCACTTGAATACCGACTCCGACTCGGAAGTGCTGCTTAATGTCTTTGCTCACGAGCTTCATCGACTCGGCAAATTACAGCCGGCGCCGAGAGATATCTTTGACGCTATCAGCGTAGTGCACAAGCGCTGCGAGGGCGGCTATGCAGCCGTGGCGCTGATATCCGGGTTTGGGTTAGTCGCGTTCCGCGACCCTAACGGGATTCGACCTCTGGTTGTCGGGCAGCGCTTGGGTAAGGGCGGTGCCACGGAGTATATGGTGGCGTCAGAGAGTGTGGCCCTCGATGTCCTGGGCTACGAATTATTGGGGGATGTACTCCCCGGCGAGGCGGTTTGCGTCACTCAAAGCGGTGAGTTACATCGCGAGCAGTGCGCTGATTCGCCAAAACTCACCCCCTGTATTTTTGAGCATGTCTATTTCGCGAGGCCTGACTCGTTGATGGACAGTATCTCGGTGTATAAAACACGGATGCGACAAGGTGCGGC
>CALKEI010000164.1 GCA_938085095.1 uncultured Luminiphilus sp.
GCAGTGACTGAGCTGCAGCCAGAGCTGGTGCTCGGCACCCAGATGGAGCGCCATATCGCCAAGCGTCTAGGGATTCCTTGTGCGGTGATATCCACTCCCGCGCACGTTCAGGATTACCCCGCACGTTATTCGCCTCAAATGGGTTTTGAGGGCACCAATGTCATCTTCGATACGTGGGTGCATCCACTCATTATGGGCCTCGAAGAGCATCTGCTCACCATGTTCCGAGATGACTTTGAATTCAATGATGACGCCGTGCCGTCCCACCTTGGTGGAGAAGGCGGAGGCGCTCAGCAACCCGATAACGTGACACCCATGACCCCCGCCGAACCGGGCGCGGTGGCGTGGGCGGTTTCAGCAGAGAAGGAGCTCAGAAAGATTCCCTTCTTCGTTCGCGGTAAGGCGCGGAGAAATACCGAGCACTTTGCGCAAGAGCAAGGGCTGTCTGTGATTGATGTCGAGACGCTGTATGAAGCGAAAGCGCACTACAGCCGCTAAGGCAGATCATCCCTTACGGGTGGTGCTTGTCACCCTCGATAACCATGTGAGTGGGGCTTGGTCACGTGCGGCACATGCGTTGTCAAAACAGGTGCCCGCGCTCAGCGTCTCTTCTCATGCGGCGACGGACTGGGACCGCAACCCTGCTTCCTTAGAGGAGGCCTGCGCCGCTATTGCCGACGGTGACATCGTCATCGTGACAATGCTATTTCTCGAAGCCCACATTGAGGCGGTTCGCGGTGCGCTAGAGGCGCGTCGCGACGACTGCGACGCCATGATTTGTTGTATGTCTGCACCGGAAATTATGCGCCTCACTCGCATGGGGCGCTTCCGCATGGACACCGAGGCCACCGGCGCATTGGCGTTGCTGAAGCGTTTGCGCGGTGGCGGTGACAAGTCCGGCCGTTCTGCCGGTGCGCAGCAAATGACCATGCTAAGACGCCTGCCGCGCTTGTTGCGATTTATTCCAGGGACGGCGCAAGACGTGCGTGCCTATTTTCTGACCCTGCAATATTGGTTGGCGGGTTCAGAGACGAATTTGGCGCGAATGATGGCATTTCTGGTTAACCGCTACGCGGGCGATACCCATGCCGCTACCCGGGACGCTCTGGTTTATGAACCGCCCGTCGAATATCCCGACACGGGCCTTTATCACAGCAGTTTGCCTGACCGGGTTACCGACGATCCCAAAGTATTGGGCAAGACGGCTAAAAAAGCCGTGAATGGCACGGTCGGTGTGCTGCTGATGCGCTCTTATGCCTTGTCGGGTAACAGCGCCCACTATGATGCCGTGATTGAAGCGCTGGAAGAACGTGGTTTGCGAGTGATTCCCGCTTTTGCGTCGGGTCTGGATGCTCGTCCGGCAGTCAATGCCTTTTTTATGGAGCGCGGCGAACCGATTGTCGATGCGGTCGTGTCGCTGACCGGCTTCTCTCTGGTGGGCGGGCCTGCTTATAACGATACCGATGCCGCACAGGAGCTCCTCGAATCCCTCGACGTGCCGTATTTGGCCGTTCAGGGGCTCGAGTTCCAAAGCTTGCAGGATTGGCAATCGTCTTCGATGGGTTTGATGCCTGTAGAGGCGACCATGATGGTGGCGATTCCGGAACTCGATGGTGCCACTGGTTCCATGGTGTTCGGTGGACGCTCGGAAGGGGCCTCGGGCGAAAAGTTTGACATGCAACCCGAACCGGAGCGGATCGACCGTCTCGCGGACCGCGTGGCGCGGCTGGTGTCATTGCGACATACGCCCATTGCCGAGCGCAAAGTGGCGATCGTGTTATTTAACTTCCCTCCCAACAGCGGAGCGGCTGGTACCGCGGCACACCTCAGTGTTTTTGAATCGCTATTCAATACCCTCTCCGCGATGCGCGACGAGGGCTATCACGTCGAGCTGCCGCAATCGCACGCTGAGCTGCGCGACGCCATACTGAACGGCAATGCCAAGCAGTTTGGCGCCGAGGCGAACGTGCACACGCGAATCCCGGTGGATGATCATGTTCGCTCGGAGCCCTGGCTCAAAGAGATCGAAGAACAATGGGGTCCCGCACCTGGAAGAGAATGGACCGACGGCCAGCATTTGTTCGTGCTGGGTGAATCCTTTGGCAATGTACTGGTGGGCATTCAGCCGCCCATGGGTTACGAAGGCGACCCCATGCGAATGTTATTTGAAGGTGGGCTGGCGCCAACGCATGTATTCTCTGCTTTCTATCGCTGGTTACGCGAGGAGTTTGCCGCCAACGCGGTCCTGCATTTCGGCACTCACGGCTCCCTGGAGTTTATGCCCGGCAAGCAAGTGGGTCTCTCGGGTCAGTGTTGGCCTGACCGCTTGATCGCCGATTTGCCGAATGTCTATTTATATGCGGCTAATAACCCTTCCGAGGGTTTGATTGCCAAGCGGCGTGCGGCTTCTACCCTGGTCAGCTATCTGACGCCCCCCGTGACACATTCCGATCTGTATCGCCATCTTGTGGATTTGCGTGCTGCGATCGATCACTGGCGGCAGCGACCCACGGATCTCGCTACTGCCGCAGAGCAGACCATGGTCGACACCGTACTCTCCATCGCTGCACGCTGCGAACTGTGCGAAGAAGGCGTCGAGTGGCCTGCCGATCAATGGACCGCAAAAATGAGCGCGTTGCGGGATCAGCTTGATGAAATCGAGCAGGCACTCATTCCCTTTGGGCTGCATGTGGTGGGTGAACCGATGAAGGCTGAAGATCGGCACCAGATGCTGCTGGCCATGGCCGAGTCCAGTGGCGCGACAGGCATCAATCCCGAGGCTTTCGTCGAGGCCGTTCAGGCGGCGGACGCTACGACCCTTGAGCAATTACTTGCCGATACGATGACAGTGCCCGAGGAGGGCGCTTCGGCATCGCTTGCGAAGACGCTGTTACAAGCAGGCGAAACCCTTGGTGAAGACCACGAACTCAGAGCGATTCTGCGGGCCCTCGACGGACGATTTATTCAACCCGTAAAAGGCGGTGATGTGCTCCGTGCGCCTGAGATTCTGCCGACCGGGCGCAATCTGCATGGTTTTGATCCGTTTCGCCTGCCCGCCAGTTTTGCGCACTCCGAGGGTTGCAGGCAGGCCGAGCAATTGCTGGCCCGCCATCAAGCCGATGCAGGCGCGCTACCGGAATCGGTCGCGTTAGTGCTGTGGGGTACGGATAACCTGAAGACCGAGGGCGTCAGTATCGCTCAGGCGCTCGCTCTGTTGGGTGCCGAACCCCGACAGGACAGCTATGGTCGGGTGGTGGGTGCGCGGCTTCTGCCGCTGGAGCAGCTGGGTAGACCGCGCATTGATGTGCTCGTGACGCTCTCGGGTATTTTCAGAGACCTCTTGCCTATGCAGACCCAGTTGCTCGCCGAGGCAAGTTGGCTGGCCGCTACTGCCGATGAAGACATCGAGCAGAACTTTGTGCGCAAGCATGTGCTGGCTTACCAGGAAGAGCATGGTTGCGACATCGAGCACGCGGCACTGCGGGTGTTCAGTAATGCCGAGGGCGCTTACGGCTCCAATGTCAACCTCATGCTCGACAACGGCAGCT
>CALKEI010000165.1 GCA_938085095.1 uncultured Luminiphilus sp.
TGAGCCGCGACCGGTGATGTCCTTGACGGGACACCGGGGATCCCATCCTGAGCAGCGTTGTTGTTGGATCACCGAGACCAATGCGCGAACTCACGACATTATTCGGCAGGGGCTTGACCGGTCCCCCTTGTTCAGCGGGACGATCGAAGGAGTGGGGCCGCGCTACTGCCCAAGTATCGAAGATAAAATTCACCGTTTTGCGGACAAAGATTCCCACCAAATTTTTATAGAACCAGAGGGGCTGACTTCTACCGAGCTCTATCCCAATGGTATTTCGACCTCGCTACCCTTTGATGTGCAGTTGGCGTTGGTGCGTTCCATAAACGGTCTGGAGCGAGCGGCGATCACTCGCCCTGGTTACGCGATCGAGTACGATTATTTCGATCCGCGCGACCTTCATCACAGTCTGGAAACAAAAGCCGTTAAAGGGCTGTTCTTTGCAGGCCAGATTAATGGAACAACTGGCTATGAAGAAGCCGCCGCGCAGGGCCTGATGGCCGGACTCAATGCGGCAAGGTGCGTTCTAGAGCTAGAGTCGTGGGTGCCTCGCCGGGATGAGGCCTACATCGGTGTGCTCATTGATGATCTCGTGACGTTGGGTACGCTGGAACCTTATCGAATGTTTACCTCGCGTGCGGAGTACCGGCTTCAGCTACGCGAGGACAATGCCGATCTTCGGCTGACTGAGCGGGGGCGCTCGCTCGGACTGATCGGTGATCAGCAATGGGGGCACTTCGTCAAAAAACGCGAAGCCATTGCGAAAGAACGAGAGCGTCTTGAGGGGACCTTTATTCAGGCCGGCAGCGAAGAGGCCATGGCGTTGGAGCCCTTGTTGAGCAAATCGTTATCGCGAGAGTATTCGCTGGCAGAATTATTAAAACGACCGGAGCTGAGCTACGACGATATAGCGAGTGTAGCTTCGTCGGACCAAGATATTGCAGACGATGTGGCTGAGCAGATTGCGATACAGCTGAAATATGCCGGATACATTGATCGACAGCAGCAGGATATTGATCGACTGAAACGCCATGAGGGGATGAAGATTCCCACAGATCTGGATTTTACTCGGGTAGACGGGCTGTCCAATGAAATCTGCCAGAAACTCACAGAGGTCCGCCCGGCAAATCTAGCTCGCGCCGGTCGCGTCCCGGGCGTGACACCTGCGGCCCTGTCGCTATTGCTGGTTCATTTGAAAAAGCGAGAAATAAGCGACACCGAGCGCGCGATCGCGCATGGATGAGCAAGAAGTCCGCTTATTGCAGATGGCTGCCAGCGACATTGGCATTACGCTTTCCACGCATCAAATTGACCAAATCGGCAGCTATGTTGATTTGATTGAAAAGTGGAATCGCGCTTATAACCTCACAGCTGTCCGCGGCCGCCAGCATTTATTAACCCGACACATTCTGGAGAGCTTGGCGATTGCGCCATTTATTTTTGGCGACCGCCGCGTTGACGTGGGGACAGGAGCGGGTCTGCCTGGTATCCCGTTGGCGATTGCTGACCCAGCAGCCCAGTACGTGCTACTCGACAGCAATGGAAAAAAAACGCGCTTTCTTCTCGAGGTGAAAAGGCAGCTGGGTTTATCTAACATCGAGGTGGAGACGACCAGAGTGGAAACCTGGCGGCCAGCGAACAGGGTCGATGCGGTGATTACCAGAGCGTTTGCCGATCTGGCCACAACGGTCGAAAGAATAGATCATGTGCTCAGCGATCAAGGTGTGTTGTTTGCCATGAAAACAGAAAATGCTCATCACGAGCTCAAAGCACTGCCTTGGGGTATGGAGCAATCCGCCTGTCGGGATATTACTGTGCCGAATCGTGACTGGTCCTTTCAGTTACTGACCATTCGGCGCATAAAAGAGACGGCACGATGAAGGTTATTGCGGTTGCAAACCAAAAAGGCGGTGTCGGGAAAACCACCACCAGTGTGAATTTGTCGGCAGCGCTTGCCGCGATGGAAAAACGGGTGTTGCTGATAGATCTTGATCCTCAGGGAAACGCCACGGTTTCAGTGGGCCTGAACAAAGGAGAGTTGAAGGCAACGTCTTTTGAGTTATTGGTAGACCAGCAGCCGCTGTCTGAGGTGGTAACCCCGCTAGAGGCACTGTCAATGGACTGCGTGCCGGCTGATGGAGACCTCACCGCTGCGGAGGTCGCATTATTGTCCTTGGAGGACCGAGAGCAGCGGCTGAAAACTGCGCTGTCGGCAGACAATGATTCTTATGATTTTGTCATCATCGATTGTCCGCCATCGCTTAACATGCTGACGCTGAATGCGCTGGTCGCGGCGGATTCAGTGCTCATTACCATGCAGTGTGAGTACTTTGCACTCGAAGGATTGTCCGCACTGATGGAAACGATCAACACGGTTAACCAAACGGTGAACCCTTCGCTCCGCATCGAAGGCATCTTGCGCACCCTTTACGATCCGCGAAACGCGCTGACTGGCGAGGTGTCCGAGCAGCTGCATCAGCACTTCGAAGGATTGGTTTACCGCACGGTAATTCCACGAAACGTCCGCCTTGCAGAAGCACCAAGCCATGGCGTTCCCGGGATCGTCTATGATCGACTGTCCCGCGGCTCGACGGCGTATATGGCGTTGGCGGGTGAATTTATGCGCAGACAGGAACAGAACAAGGAACACATTTAATGGCGCAAAAGCGAAAGCTGAACCGCGGGCTGGAGGCTCTTCTCGGATCAGGCCTGTTGGCAAAGGGTCAGGAAGAGGCGGCGCGCGCGGGCGATCCGCCTACGGCGCTGGGACCATCCGCCGCACCACTTGCAGAGCTACCAATAGAGAGCTTGCAGCGAGGCGCCTACCAGCCCCGCAGAGATTTTGAACAAGAAGCGCTCGAAACCTTGGCCGATAGCATTCGGGCTCAAGGTGTACTGCAACCGGTTGTGGCCCGCCCCCTCGAGGCAGATCGGTACGAAATCCTATCAGGTGAGCGGCGCTGGCGCGCCGCACAGATTGCTGGCCTCGACCGTATACCGGTCGTCGTCAAGGACGTCGCTGATGACGACGCCATCGCCATTGGGCTGATCGAAAACATTCAACGGGAAGACCTGAATTCTGTCGAGGAGGGGCTTGGCCTGAAGCGATTGCAGGATGAATTTGGGCTCAGTCAGGAGCAAGTCGCCGCCGCGGTCGGCCGATCTCGCTCGGCGGTAGCAAATCTATTGCGGCTGCTGAACCTCGAGAGCGATGTATTGGCCATGCTCGAGCGGCGCGAAATCGACGCTGGCCATGCCAAAGTGTTGTTGGGTTTGAGTGGAGGCGATCAGGTCCGCGCTGCCCGCAAGGTCTGCAAGGGAGGGTTATCCGTCCGGCAAACGGAGACGCTGGTGCGAGGCTGGGGCGGCAAATCCGACTCGCCTGCGCCCACAGATCCCAATGTCAGCCGCTTGGAGCAAGATCTCAGCGGCCGGCTGGGCGCCAAAGTCCGCATTCAGCACCAGCAAAATGGTAGGGGGAGGCTCGAGATTCACTACACCAGCCTTGAGGAGCTGGACGGCGTACTCGACCGTATCCAGTAATTCCCACGTATTGAAGGGTTTAGGCCTTTCCACTACACTCCCCCCCGCAGATAAGGGGGCTAGGGCTACCTTGGCCAGAAACGCTACTTCCGCACCCTTCGCGACCACTAGAAAGCGCTTGTTGGGCGCCGTGGTCACCGCCGCGATGTATTTAACCGGAGTGGCGGTGGTCGCCGGTGCCATCTGGGGCTTTCACACGTCTCTGGACATGTTGATGGGCGCAGCGGTAGTTCTGGTGCCTAGTGCATGGGTGGCAGCAAGCCTCACGGCGGGGCGGTCTGTCATCAGTCCGATATGGATGGGTCTGGCGCGGTATAGCCTGGCGGGGGTTGGTTTTGCGATGGTATTCGCGCTGCGACCCGAAAGCGGCCCGATAGCGGTGTTGGCCGGCAGCGTATTAGCGCTGCTCTTGCCACCTTTGATGGTGGTGTGGCACCAGCGGCGGGTGGATAGAACTCGCGACACAGAGTAGAGAGCGCAGGAAACTAGAGGCCCACAGGGCACAGGAGTACGAGAGTAACCATGGCGGCAAACGGCGACACTCAGACCGTATCGGAGTACATAGTCCACCACCTGACTAACTTGACCTATGGCAAGTTGCCCGGTGGCTATGAGCGTTACGACGGCACTATCGTGCCTGAAGCCGGCCAATGGACGATGGCGCACGGTAGCGACGAGATGACCGCAATGGGTTTTAATGCTGTCCACGTTGACTCCATGATCTGGTCCGTAGGCCTTGGCTTGATCTTCTGCTGGGTGTTCCGGCGAGTGGCGGTTCGGGCATCCGCGGGAGTGCCCACGGGGCTCGTTAATTTTATTGAAATGGTTGTGGAATTCGTTGACGGTACCGTGAAGGACACTTTTCATGGGCGTAACCCACTCATTGCGCCGCTTGCGTTGACGATCTTTGTTTGGGTTTTCTTGATGAACCTTATGGATCTCATCCCCGTGGACTTAATACCCCATTCATTGATGCTGGTCGGAGTCGAGTACCAAAAGATTGTGCCTTCGACTGACCCCAACATTACGATGGGGATGGCGATCGGCGTATTTCTACTAATGCTGTTTTACTCCATCAAGGTGAAGGGCTTCGGTTTCGTCAAAGAGCTGACCTTAAACCCGTTTAACCATCCACTTTTTATACCCATAAATCTCTTTATGGAGGTGGTCGGTTTGCTGGCCAAGCCGTTCTCGCTAGGGCTTCGTCTCTTTGGCAATATGTATGCGGGTGAGATGATATTTATTTTGATAGCAGCGTTGTTTAGCGTTGGCCTTTTTTGGCTGTTACCCGCGGCGCTGCTTCAAGTGGGCTGGGCGATCTTCCACATACTGGTAATCACCCTTCAAGCGTTTATTTTTATGGTTCTAACAATCGTGTACCTGAGCATGGCGCACGAGGACCACTGATTTCGACTGACTGTGTACTTTAGGAGACAACCATGGAACTGATTTACGTTGCCGCGGCCATCATGATGGGCCTTGGCGGAATGGGCGCTGCCATTGGCGTGGGTATTTTGGGCGGTAAGCTGATCGAAGGTTCGGCGAGACAGCCGGAACTCGCACCCAAACTACAGGGGACATTCTTTCTGGGCGCCGGACTGGTAGACGCCATTCCGATCATTGGCGTTGGTATCGCCATGTACCTGATTTTTGTGGTCGCGGGTTAATTACCCCATCTAGGGCGGGGGTGGGCACACTGCGCACCCCGAGCACCACAGGAGCAACGAGTGAACATTAATCTCACCCTCATAGGACAGCTGATTGCCTTCGTGGCGTTCGTCGCATTTTGTATGCGCTATGTTTGGCCGCCGATTGCCGGCGCCATGGCGGAACGTCAGGATAAAATTGCAGAGGGCCTCGCCGCTGCTGACCGCGCCGGCCACGATCTTGAGGTCGCACAGCAGCAGGTGGATGAGCAGCTTGCCGAAGCCAAGCGCGAGGCAGCGGGCATTATCGAGGCGGCTAATAAGCGGGCACAGGCCGTGGTCGAGGAAGCGAAGGATACAGCGAGCACCGAGGCGGAGCGCGTAAAAGCGGCCGCTGCAGCCGAGATCGAACAGGAGCGCGCGCGCGCGCAGGAGCAGCTACTCACACAGGTGAGTGCTTTAGCGCTTGCAGGTGCAGAAAAAATCCTGGCTGCGGAGATCGATGCCGATAAGCATTCTGATCTTCTTAAAACGCTTTCGGTGGATTCGTAACCGATGATTGAGCCAACAACACTGGCTAGACCGTACGCGCGCGCCGCTTTTGAGCATGCTCGCGCCTCCGATCAGCTAGCGGCCTGGCAGTCGGCGCTGTCGCAGCTCGCGGCCATCACTACCGATGCAAAGGTCTCCGCCATGCTACGTGACCCAAATCAGACGGCGGCGCAGCGCGCTACTGCACTGATGTCTCTGGCCGGCGATGGCCTGCCAGAGACCGTGGGTAACTTGCTGGGCATCATGGCCGATAACGGCCGATTAGCGCTTCTGCCTGAAGTAGCCGCGTTGTTTGAGCAGCTTAAACAGGCTGTGGAAAGCACGGTTGCGGTTCATGTGAGCACGGCTTACCCGCTTAGCGACGCCGAAACACAACAACTCGCAGATACGATGCAGGTAAAGCTCGAGCGCAGTATTACCCTGACATCAGACACTGACCCCTCGTTACTGGGAGGGGCTCTTATTCGTGCCGACGATTTGGTAATCGACGGCTCAGTTCGCGGCCGCCTGAATAAATTGGCGAGCACGCTGACCCAATGACAGAGGAATAGGTCATGCAACAGCTCAACCCCTCGGAAATTAGCGACCTGATCAAGCAGCGGATCGACCAGCTTGACGTAACGTCTCAGGCGACCAATGAGGGCACTATCGTCTCTGTGACAGACGGCATCATTCGCATCCACGGTCTCACCGAGGTGCAATACGGTGAAATGATCGAATTCGAAGGCGGTGTGTTTGGTCTGGCTTTGAACCTCGAGCGTGACTCTGTGGGTGCGGTAGTGCTGGGAGATTACAAGCAGCTGGCTGAAGGCCAGACTTGCCGCTGTACCGGCCGTATTCTTGAGGTGCCGGTAGGCCCTGAGCTTCAGGGTCGCGTCGTTGACGCGCTGGGTAACCCGATTGATGGCAAGGGCGCCATCGACACCAAGATGACTGACGCTATTGAGAAGATCGCGCCGGGCGTCATTGCGCGCCAGTCAGTAGACCAGCCTGTGCAAATTGGTCTGAAGGCCATCGACGCCATGGTGCCAATTGGGCGGGGACAGCGTGAGCTGATTATTGGCGACCGCCAGGTGGGCAAGACTGCCATTGCTGTGGATGCCATCATTAACCAGAAAGGCACAGGCATTAAATGTGTGTATGTGGCGGTGGGGCAAAAGGCCTCTTCCGTCGCGTCTGTGGTGCGCAAGCTCGAGGAGCATGGCGCGATGGAGCACACGATTGTGGTGGCGGCCAACGCCTCTGACCCCGCTGCCATGCAGTATTTGGCGCCCTTTGCGGGATGCACCATGGGCGAGTATTACCGCGATCGCGGCGAGGATGCGCTGATTATTTACGACGACTTGTCAAAGCAGGCCGTGGCTTACCGCCAGATATCACTGCTGCTTCGTCGCCCGCCCGGACGGGAAGCCTACCCCGGTGACGTCTTTTATTTGCACTCTCGTTTGCTCGAGCGCGCAGCCCGGGTTAACGCTGATTATGTAGAGCAGTGCACCGGTGGTGAAGTGAAAGGTCAAACCGGCTCTCTCACGGCGCTGCCGGTGATTGAGACTCAGGCTGGCGACGTGTCAGCGTTTGTCCCCACTAACGTGATTTCGATTACTGACGGCCAGATTTTCCTCGAGGCCGACATGTTCAATGCGGGCATTCGCCCGGCAATGAACGCCGGTATTTCGGTCTCGCGTGTAGGTGGCGCGGCGCAGACCAAGATCGTGAAAAAGCTCTCCGGCGGTATTCGAACCGCGCTGGCACAGTACCGCGAGCTGGCAGCTTTCTCGCAGTTCGCCTCTGACCTCGACGACGCCACCAAGGCGCAGCTGGAGCATGGTGAGCGCATCACGGAGTTGATGAAGCAAAAGCAGTATGCACCGCTCTCTATTGCTGAGATGGGCGTTTTGCTTTACGCCGGTAACGAAGGGCATCTGCAGGACGTTGAAGTGGCCAAGACCGGTGATTTCGAGTCAGCACTGCTGGCTTATATGCGTGCCGAGTGTGCTGACGTGATGCAGGCTATCGAGGCTGACGGGGACTGGAATGACGAGCGCGAAGCGGCGTTTAAGTCCGCGATCGACACGTTTAAATCGACTCAGACTTGGTAATAACGAATGGCTGCCGGTAAGGAAATCCGCACCAAGATCTCGAGTATCCAGAGTACTCAAAAGATCACCAGCGCCATGGAAATGGTGGCGGCGAGCAAAATGCGCCGCGCTCAGGACCGGATGCAGCTGGGCAAGCCGTACGCGCAGCGTATGCGCGCCGTAGTGGGCCACATTGCCAACTCAACGCCCGAATACCGCCACGCCTATATGCAGGAGCGCGAGGTTAAGCGCGCGGGTTATATCATTGTCTCGACGGATAGAGGGCTGTGTGGCGGTCTGAATATCAACCTCTTTAAGGCGGCCATTCAGTCGATGAAAGCGCAGCAGGAGCAAGGTGTTGAAGTCGAGCTGTGCCTGGTTGGTGCCAAGTCCGCAGGGTTTTTCGCCAGCGTGGGCGGCAACGTTACGGCCACCGTTAGAGACCTCGGCGAAGAACCTGCGTTGGAGGATTTGATTGGTGGCGTGAAGACCATGCTTGACGCCTATACGGAAGGGCGCATCGACGCGCTGTACCTGGCAGGCAACGAATTCGTCAATACCATGACTCAGTCACCTCAGGTCGAGCAATTGCTGCCCCTGAGGGCAGAGGAAAATGACGCCCTGTCTCATCACTGGGATTACGTTTACGAGCCGGATGCGCGAGAGTTGCTCGACGCATTGATGGTGCGATACATCGAGTCACTGGTGTATCAGGCTGTTGTAGAGAACGGTGCGTGTGAGCAGGCAGCGCGCATGATCGCCATGAAGAGCGCAACAGACAACGCGGGTGAGTTGATCGAGGAGTTACAGCTTGTCTACAACAAAGCCAGACAAGCTGCGATCACACAGGAGCTGGCTGAAATAGTGGGTGGTGCTGCAGCCATTGGCTGAGGCCCGCCCTGAGCGGAATAGCAGAGGCAACAGTCAGTCTGTTGCGAGAAGTTTGAAATGAGGACCGGAAAATGAGTAGCGGAAAGGTCGTACAGGTTATTGGCGCCGTAATTGACGTGGAGTTTCCACGAGACAGCGTGCCACAGGTGTATGACGCACTGACAGTGGGCGACAATGCGCTCACGCTTGAGGTGCAGCAGCAGCTGGGTGATGGAGTTGTTCGTGCCATTGCCATGGGTCCCTCAGAGGGAGTGAGCCGGGGTTTAAGTGTTGAGAACACGGGTGCGCCGATTTCGGTGCCAGTGGGCACCGAGACGCTGGGCCGTATTATGGATGTGCTCGGCAACCCGATTGACGAAAAAGGTCCGATCGGTGAGCAACAGCGAGCATCCATTCACCGCGCAGCGCCCGCGTATGACGAGCTGGCGGCCTCCGACGAGCTGCTGGAAACCGGTATTAAGGTGATCGACCTGGTGTGTCCGTTCGCTAAGGGCGGAAAGGTCGGCTTATTTGGCGGTGCCGGAGTGGGCAAGACCGTTAACATGATGGAGCTCATCAATAATATTGCCACAGAGCACTCAGGGCTTTCTGTCTTCGCCGGCGTGGGCGAAAGGACCCGTGAAGGTAATGACTTCTACTACGAGATGCAGGAATCCGGCGTCGTAAATGTAGAAGAAATGGACAAATCCAAGGTGGCGATGGTTTACGGACAGATGAATGAGCCGCCCGGAAACCGACTCCGCGTTGCCCTGACCGGCTTGACGATGGCGGAGCGATTCCGTGACGAGGGCCGTGACGTTCTGCTCTTTGTGGACAATATTTATCGCTATACGCTGGCCGGTACAGAAGTTTCTGCGCTGCTCGGACGTATGCCCTCTGCAGTGGGATATCAGCCGACGCTGGCTGAAGAAATGGGTGTGTTACAGGAGCGCATTACTTCTACAAAGACTGGGTCGATCACTTCGATTCAGGCGGTTTATGTACCGGCGGATGACTTGACTGACCCGTCCCCGGCAACCACCTTTGCCCACCTCGACTCCACGGTCGTGCTGAGCCGAGATATTGCTGCTAAGGGTATTTACCCGGCGGTTGACCCACTCGACTCGACGTCCCGCCAACTCGATCCTCTGATCATTGGTCAAGAGCATTACGACGTCGCGCGTGGTGTGCAATCAGTATTGCAGCGCTACAAGGAGCTTAAGGACATCATTGCCATTTTGGGTATGGATGAGCTGTCTGAGGAGGACAAGCTGACCGTGGCCCGCGCTCGAAAGATTGAGCGATTCTTGTCGCAGCCGTTCCACGTAGCCGAGGTCTTTACCGGATCCCCGGGCATTTACGTTTCACTCAAAGACACGATTGCCGGATTTAACGGCATTCTTTCGGGTGAATATGATCACCTGCCGGAGCAGGCGTTTTACATGGTCGGCTCCATTGAGCAGGCAGTGGAGAGGGCCTCCAAGCTCTGATTCGGGCGGGAGAATAACGGATGGCGACAACTTTACAGTGTGACATCGTGAGCGCCGAATCCCAGATTTACTCGGGGTCGGTTGAGCTGTTGGTCGCCACGGGCGTGGAGGGAGAGCTGGGTGTTTGCTTCGGCCACGCAGCACTTCTCACGCGCTTGATTCCCGGGCCCATCCGCGTGGTCGAACAAGGCGGAGAAGAGCAGGTCTACTATGCCTCGGGCGGCTTTCTTGAAGTCCAAGGTGATGTGGTAACAGTGCTCGCCGACACCGCCGTGCGCGCGGATGATATTGACGAGGCCGCAGCAGAGACCGCCCGCAAGGACGCAGAAGAAGCGCTCGCCAACCAACAGGGCGAAATCGATTACAGTCGCGCATCGTCGCAACTCGCCGAGGCGACTGCCCAGTTGGCCGCATTGCGCAAGCTGAAAAATCGCGCCGGCCGCGGCTGACCCTTCTAACCGCACCAATACCCCTTATTTTTGGTGTTAGTTTGCCCATCGCGCCTGTAGCGCTTGCAAAGCGTCGGTGGTTGTCAATGATGGACGTTCTCTAACCGCCCGAGCGGACACTCTCATGCTGGAAGTGATCATTTTGGCAGCCGGACAAGGCAGCCGGATGCAATCCTCGCTACCTAAAGTCCTGCACACGCTTGCCGGCCAACCGTTGGTTCTTCATGTACTTGAGGGTGCACGCAAACTGGGCGCCCAGCAGATCCACGTTGTGGTGGGTCACGGCGCCGAGGCGGTTGAAGCGACCGTGAGTGCGCCAGACGTGCAATGCCATTTGCAAGCGGAGCAAAGGGGCACGGGTCATGCGGTGCAGCAAGCGATCGGCGCCTGCCAAGCTGAGAGCACTGTGCTGGTGCTGTTCGGTGATGTTCCGCTGATTGCGGAGCAGACTTTGCGTGAGGTGGTCAGTGCCGCAAAAACGGGTGTTGCAATGTTGTCAGCCAACCTCGAAAACCCGGCCGGCTATGGTCGCGTTGAGCGCGATCCGCAGGGCCAATTTATTGCGGTAGTGGAAGAACAAGATGCGACGGATGAGCAACGGCGGCTGACGGAGATTAATACCGGCGTGTTGGCGTCGAACGCGGGTGCTTTGAAAGCCTGGTTGGCGCGCGTGGATAACCAGAATGCTCAGTCAGAGTTTTACTTGCCCGACGTGCTCGGCCTCGCAAGGCTGGACGGCGAGGCGGTGACCGTGGTGTGTTCAGACAATGTTTTTGACACCTTAGGGGTGAACTCTCCGCAGCAGCTTGAACAGCTTGAGCGACTTCATCAGGCGTCATTGGCGGATCAGCTTATGACCGCGGGTGTGTTGATCAGTGACCGGTCGCGCCTCGATATTCGGGGTCGATTGGAGTGTGGTCGCGATGTACGACTCGATGTGAATGTAGTGATAGAGGGGGAAGTTTCGCTTGGCAATGAGGTGTCAATCGGTGCCAACTGCATCCTATGTAATGCGCAGATTGGCGCAGGCGCCCGTATTCTTCCGTTTACTCACATCGAAGGCGCTGAGGTTCAATCTGGCGCGGTGATTGGCCCCTATGCCCGCCTCCGTCCAGGCTCTGTGATCGGCGAGCAGGCCAAAGTGGGGAACTTCGTGGAAGTCAAAAATACGCATCTCGGAAAGGGCGCTAAAGCCAACCACCTGGCTTACCTCGGCGACGCGGACATTGGTGATCTGAGCAATGTGGGTGCCGGCACGATTACCTGCAATTACGATGGTGCCAACAAACACCGCACCACTTTGGGGGACGCTGTTTTTGTGGGCTCTAACAGCACGCTGGTGGCCCCGTTGACGATCGATTCAGGGGGCTTTGTCGCGGCCGGGTCGACCATTACCGATGATGTGAAGGCGGATCAACTGGCGGTGGCCCGGGGCCGGCAGCGCAATGTTGAAGGCTGGCAGCGGCCGGCCAAGCCGGAGGAGACCGACTGATGTGCGGCATTGTGGCGGTTGCTGCGCAGCGGGACTGCACAGACATTCTGATGGAGGGTCTGCGGCGACTCGAGTACCGGGGCTATGATTCGGCCGGGTTTGCCCTCATTGACCGGCATGGTGGACTATCGAGCCACAAGTGTCTCGGTCGGGTGGCGGCGTTGGAAGAAGCGCAAGCGGCATCACCCATTCGGGGCGGGACAGGTATTGCTCACACCCGCTGGGCCACTCATGGCGAACCCTCGGTGATCAACGCTCACCCCCATATTGTGAATGATCGTATCGCAGTGGTGCACAACGGCATTATTGAGAACCACGCTGCCCTGCGGGAGCAACTCGAAGCGGAGGGTCGAGACTGCCTATCAGATACCGATACCGAGGTGGTAGCGCACCTCATTGAACAGGCCGTTGCGTCCGAAGGCGCGCTGTTGCTTGCGGTGCAAACCGTTCTGCCAAAGCTCAAAGGTGCTTATGCGCTTGCGATTGTAGACCGCGAGGCGCCTGACACAGTGATTGTGGCGCGACAGGGCAGCCCCCTCGTACTGGGTGTAGGTATTGGTGAGAATTTTGCGGGCTCCGACACCCTGGCACTCCGATCGGTGACCGATACCTTTATTTATCTTGAAGACGGCGACGTCGCGGAGATGACCGCGGACAGATACCGGATTTTTAATTCAGCTGGTGAGGTGGCGAACAGAACACCCACCCGCCTCGCCTCGCAGGTAGAAGAGGAGGGGCTCGGTGATCATGAACACTTTATGCGCAAAGAAATTTTTGAGCAGCCCGCGCGACTGCGCGACACCGTAGGTCAAGGCTCGGCCACTGATCGGGCCTTTGGCAAGAAAGCGGCAGCGTTGTTTCCCAAAGTGGCGTCCGTGCAAATTCTGGCTTGTGGCACGAGTTATCACGCGGGTCTGGTCGCTCGGCACTGGATAGAGGCTTTGGCGGGTTTACCTTGTCAGGTCGAGGTGGCGTCAGAATTTCGTTACCGTCACTCGGTGACACTGCCAAATACGCTGGTGGTGGGGATTTCCCAGTCTGGTGAGACCGCTGACACCCTTGCGGCACTGGAACATGTTGATGCTGATCGGGTGCTTGGGCGCTTAGCCATTTGTAATGTTGACCATAGCGCTTTGGTGCGTGCCAGTGAGCTGGTGTATCTGACGCAGGCCGGGACTGAAATTGGTGTGGCGTCCACCAAAGCGTTTACGACGCAGCTCGCCGCGCTGCTGAATCTAACCTTGTGCCTTGCCCGCCACCACGCGCCCAAAGCGCTGTCTGAGATAGAGGTGACCGCGGCACTGGAGGAGATGGCGAGCGCTGCGGAGGAGGTTCTGAAGCAGGATGAGCGGATCAAGGCGCTTTCTCACCGCTTTACCAATAAACACCATGCACTGTTCCTGGGGCGCGGGATCTATCACCCCATTGCTATGGAGGGGGCTCTCAAGCTCAAGGAAATTTCTTATATCCATGCCGAGGCTTACCCTGCCGGCGAGCTAAAGCACGGTCCGTTAGCGCTTGTTGACCAAGATATGCCGGTGGTGGCCGTGGCCCCTGATGATCGGTTGATGGAAAAGCTACGGTCGAACCTGGAGGAAGTCCGCGCGCGGGGCGGCCAACTGTTTGTTTTTGCCAGTGAGAATGCCGGTTATCAATCTGGCCCCGGCTGCGAGGTCTTGGAGATGCCCGCCTGTGGCCCATTGGCCGGGCCGATTGTGTTTACGATTGCCCTGCAGCTCCTGTCTTATCACGTGGCGGTAGCCAAAGGCACAGATGTTGATAAGCCGCGCAATCTCGCCAAGAGCGTCACGGTAGAGTAAGCAAAAATGTCTACACAACATGAAAAAAAATTCAAAAATTTTGACACTGCTGGAGACTGGATTGGTGTGGGTACGGCAATAGGCGCAGCGGTTTTTGCCGTCACGAATGAACCGACATGGATTGGGGTCGGCGTTGCAATAGGCGCGGCGCTGAGTTGGAAAAAACCAAAAACGAAAAAATAAGCTTTTTGGATTCTAATAAAGTGCGGCTATCCACACCTCTATTCAGTCGCAGTGGAACGGCCCCGAACCAGCCACTGGCACGGGGCACTACAATCAGTCGGGATTGGCTGCTTTGTAGGCACGAATAGCGGTATTGAAATCAGCGGCGACCCGCTCTTCCCGCGATACGGCAGCGTTATAGTCAGCGGCGGCCAAAGCATATCGCTCTTGTGCACTGTCGTCTCCCTCGTCGACAGAGGCCTTTTCTGCCGACATTTGATCATCAACGCACTCGAGATAAATAGCATTAGCCTCCTGAAACGCTTTGACCTCACCCTGCGCTGAAATCATGTCGTCCAGAGTGGCGCTATTGCCGTCAGGGGTCGGCGGTGCAACGGGCATGTCGCAGGCTTGAGCCGCACCGAGGGGCAGTATTGTCAGGGCGAGCAGTAATGAGGCAGTTTGGATTTTCATGATCAATTTCCTTATTAGGTGGGGCGCCAGGTTCGCTACTTTTTTCAAAGCGCCTTGAAACTCGTTAAAACCGGCGATGTATCAGGATAGGTTCGCGAGTGCTCTGCATTTTATACCAATGAAAGCAACCTGAAGAAACCGCTATCCACAGAGTAACGACAAAGGTTACTTCAGTCGATTCGCCCCATTCCGTTACACTCAGACTATGGATGTATCGGATATTTTGAGCCCGCTCAATACGGCACAGCGTGACGCGGTGACGGCCAGCTCAGGCCACCTGTTGGTGCTGGCTGGCGCCGGGTCGGGTAAAACTCGTGTATTGGTGCACCGGATCGCTTGGCTGATCCGCGCGGAGGGATTCTCCGCCCAATCTGTGCTTGCAGTCACTTTCACCAACAAGGCTGCTCGGGAGATGCGGGGTCGCATCGAGGATATGCTGCAGATGCCGACCCATGGCCTGTGGGTAGGAACTTTTCATGGTCTGGCTCACCGACTCCTGAAAGCACACTGGCGGGAAGCCGGCTTACCCCAGCAGTTTCAAATTCTCGATAGCGACGACCAATTACGGGTCGTGAAGCGGATCTGTCGCGAGCTTGAGCTTGATGAGGCGCGCTGGCCCCCGAAGCAAGCGCAATGGTTTATTAACGGGCAAAAAGATGAGGGACTCCGGGCGCGTCATGTAGAGGCACCCGAGGGTGATCTGTATGCCAAAACCATGGTGCGGATTTATGCGGCGTATGAGGAGACCTGCGAGCGGGGTGGTCTCGTCGACTTTGCCGAGCTCCTCCTCAGAGCACATGAGCTGTGGATAAAGTCTCCGGAGACCCTTCAGCATTACCAGCAGCGGTTTAAAACGATTCTGGTGGACGAGTTCCAGGACACCAATACCATCCAATACGCCTGGCTGCAGGTGTTGGCAGGCCAGACCATTCCCGTGGTCGCGGTAGGTGATGATGATCAGTCGATTTACGGCTGGCGTGGCGCCCGGGTGGAGAACATTCAGCGCTTCGCCGACGATTTCAAAGGGACCGAGACGGTGCGACTTGAGCAGAATTATCGCTCTACTGAAATCATTCTTGAGGCGGCAAACGGTTTGATTGCGCGCAATGCAGGCAGGCTGGGGAAGAATCTTTGGACTGAGGGTGAGCGCGGTGAACCCATCACCTTATACGCCGGTTTCAATGAGCAAGACGAAGCGCGCTATATCGTCGAGCAAGCCGAAACCTGGTCTGGCGACGGCCACCCTCGTCGATCCATAGCGATTCTGTATCGATCCAACGCGCAGTCACGGGTACTCGAAGAAGCGTTACTGCGTGAGGGGATCCCGTACCGGATTTATGGTGGTCAGCGATTTTATGAGCGTCTTGAGATACGCAATGCACTAGCCTATCTGCGTCTCGCACAAACACGCGACGATGATCCAGCACTCGAACGAGTATTGAATACGCCGCCTCGAGGGATTGGCAGTAAGACAGTAGAAAAGCTGCGCGAGGTGGCTCGTGCGGAGCGTATTCCTTTGTGGCGAGCCATTCATCGTGTCAGGGAGCAGAGCTTACTACCGGCCCGGGCGCTGACCGCATTGGCAAATTTTCAGTCGTTGATAGACGATCTTGATCGCGCGTCCGAGACCCTGCCGCTGGATGAGCTGACTGAGCATGTCATTGAGGTAAGCGGCTTGCTGGATTACCACCGCGCTGAAAAAGGGGAGCGAGGGCAGGCGCGCGTCGAGAACCTGCAGGAATTGCAAACAGCGACGCGTCTCTTTGAGGCTGAGGACGAGACGATCTCGCCGTTGCAGGCGTTTCTGGATAGCGCTGCGCTCGATGCGGGAGAAGGGCAGGCTGATCCCTACGAGGACAGCATCCAGATGATGACGCTGCACTCGGCCAAGGGGCTCGAGTTTCCGTTAGTTTTCATTGCCGGGATGGAAGAAAATTTGTTTCCCCACCAAATGTCACTTGAGGAGCCTGGCCGCCTGGAAGAGGAGCGGCGACTGGCCTACGTTGGCATCACTCGAGCGATGAAAAAGTTGGTTGTGACGTACGCTGAGAACCGCCGGCTTTACGGCGGCGATATGTACAACACGCCTTCGCGGTTTATTCGCGAGATACCGGGAGAGTTGATTGAGGAAGTGCGCTTGAATGGGGCGGTTTCTCGACCTGTTGGATCCCTAGCGCATGCCTCACTAGCGGAACCACCAGCCGAAGGGATTGAGCTTGGGCGCCTTGTGTTGCATCAGGTGTTTGGTGAGGGTGTCGTCACTCAGTTCGAGGGACAGGGCGGGAATGCCCGGGTCGAGGTGAGTTTCAGTGAAGGTAGCAAGTGGCTTGTGCTTCAATACGCCAATCTAACGCTGCTCTAAGGACAAGCCATGCGCGAAAAACAGGTCTTACCCGTTGCTGTAGTGGGCCTTACCGCTGCTCTGGTGGTCGTCTTGGCGCTGTGGACGTTGGACCGGGCAGGCACCTCAGACGACCGGGTGGCAGCGACCTCTGACGGTCTGACTGAGGCCATCGAGTGGAAGCTTGTGACCACCTGGCCAAAGGGGCTGCCGGGGCTTGGTGCAGCGCCGGAGAACTTCGCCAGACGTGTGAACGAGGCCTCTGGTGGGCGTTTGCGAATCAAAGTCTTTGGCGCAGGCGAGATCGTACCCGCTTTTGAGGTATTCGACGCGGTCTCTCAAGGCGTGGCGGAGGCGGGTCATGGCGCATCGTATTACTGGAAAGGCAAAATTCCGGCCTCGGTATTTTATACAGCGGTGCCGTTTGGCATGACGGCTCAGGAGGCGAACGGCTGGCTGCATTATGGCGGTGGCCTGCAACTGTGGCACGAGCTGTATGCACCGTTTGGCGTAGTGCCGTTTGCAGGTGGCAGCACCGGAGTGCAGATGGCGGGTTGGTTCAATATCCGCCTGAATAATCGCGACGATCTTAATGGATTAAAGATGCGGATTCCCGGCCTTGCTGGAGAGGTGTTCGATGCGGCGGGCGGTTCCGCTGTGCGAATTGCTGGCGGTGAGGTCTATACCTCTATGCAGACGGGCGTGATTGATGCCGTAGAGTGGGTGGGCCCTTATAACGACCGAACGCTCGGGCTAATGGAGGTCGGTGATTATTACTATTATCCAGGCTGGCACGAGCCCGGTGCGATGCTGGAGATCATCGTCAATGCTGACGCGCTTGCATCGCTTCCGGCTGACCTGCAGGCCATTGTGCGGGTGGCAGCACGCGCCACCAATACCGACATGCTGGACGACTTCACCGCCCATAACAGTGAATCACTTCAGATTTTGCTCTCGGACTTTAATACCGAGGTGTTACCACTCCCCGATGACATCATGGACGTGCTGTACGAAAGCAGCCAGGTAGCGATTCAGTCACTGGTCGAAAGCGACCCTATGGCGAGGAAAATTGCGGCTTCGTACTTTGATTTTGCTGAGCGGGTGCGCACTTACCATGAGATCTCGGAGCGAGCCTACCTCAATGGTCGGGACCGTCTCTTGCCGCCGGTGACCCTCACTGCGGAATAGGCCGGGTCAGTTTGTTTTCATCAATGGCTACGTAGATAAATTCACCCTCGGTCACCTTGAGGGGCTCGCCATCCTGCTTGGCGTTAATCCAGACCTCTACCAAAATGCGGGCGGAGCTACGACCCGTCTCTAGGACGTCACAGTAGCAGCTCACGACGGCACCCACGTGAACCGGCGTCAGGAATGACATCCCTTCGATCGCCACGGTTGCCACGCGGCCTTCCGCCAATTCCGCTGCTGTAATGCTGCCGGCCAGATCCATTTGCGAGAGTAGCCAGCCACCAAAAATATCACCGTTAGCGTTGGTATCTTTTGGCATGGCTATTGTCTGCAGCGCCAATTCACCAAATGGTCGTGGGTGGGTATCGAGTTCTTCTACTGACATGGTCGCCCCCTTTTATCGATGCTGATCGGTTCAATATTTCGCGGCAATGCATCGGACAAAGACCAACCGCCGGTTAAGTCATTATCGCCCCAAGACGCCCGGTAGCCATAGCACCAAATTGGGCCACCACCACATGAGCACCAGCAGCAGGAGCTGGATGAGCACGAAGGGCAGAACGCCGGAATAGATCGCCCGGGTACTCACACTTTCGGGTGCCACTCCGCGGAGATAAAACAGGGCAAACCCAAAGGGAGGCGTCAGGAACGAGGTCTGCAGATTCACTGCGATCATGACTCCCAGCCAGATCGGGTCAAAACCCATGGTTAATAAAATAGGGCCGACCACGGGGACCACCACAAAGGTAATCTCGATGAAATCGAGAATGAATCCCAGCATAAACATTACCAGCATAACGACCAGCAGAGCCCTTTGTGGTCCCCCTCCGAGCTCCTCAAAAAAAGATTCGATCATGGCGTCACCACCGAACCCCCGAAACACCAGCGAGAATACCGCGGCGCCGATCAGGATCAGAAACACCATGCTGGTGGTGTAAAGGCTCGACCGCGAGATGTCCTGCAATACCCTCACGCTTAGGGCGCCTCGGAATAACGCCAGCAGCAGTGCTCCAGTGGCGCCAACGCCGGCTGCTTCTGTTGGTGTGGCGGCTCCGATGAGAATGGAGCCGAGGACCAATATAATTAAACCCAGCGGCGGCAGCACGGCCAAAGCCGCCGACCGGAAGTCGGTTTTGTCGACCGCAGCGGGCGGCGCGCTACTCGGTTGCAGGATGGCACGGAGTAGTAGATAGCCGAGATAAAGCATCACCAATACCATTCCCGGCACCATGGCGCCCACAAACAAATCGCCCACCGACACGGTGTCTGTGTTGATGATGTTCATCCTTAATTGCGCCTGCTGGTAGGCGCTCGACATGATGTCGCCCAGCAGCACCAATGCAATAGAAGGCGGAATAATTTGCCCCAGCGTGCCGGTGGCACAAATCGTCCCCGCAGCAAGCTGAGGTGAATAACCCGCTTTCAGCATGGTTGGCAGGGCCAGCACCCCCATTGTGACCACAGTGGCACCAACAATGCCGGTGCTGGCGGCCAGTAACGCACCCACCACAATCACGGCGACGCCCAGTCCGCCCGGCCGCGTGCCGAATAGACCTGCCATATTGGCCAACAGATCTTCCGCAATCCGTGCTCGCTCGAGTACCACACCCATGAGGATGAAAAGAGGCACTGCGACCAGGGTCTCGTTTCCCATGGTGCCGAAAATTCTGGCGGTCAGCGCTGATAGGTAATCGGGGTCAAAGTGGCCAAGCAAAATACCGAGGGCCGCAAAGCCCAATGCCGTGCCGCCAAGCGTAAGGGCGACAGGGAAGCCGAGCAGCAACACGCCGCAGACTACAACGAACATGGCCAGTGCGAGCTGACCCTCGATCATGACGCGTTGCCGCGCTGCAGTGCCGATAGCGCGCGCCGGCACTGTGCCAGTGATTGCAATGCCAACAGCAGGGCCATCACGGGTATCAAGGTTTTAAGCAAAAAAACAAAGGGTAGTCCGCCAGGCTCCGGGGAGGCCTCTCGAGCCGACCAGCTGTCGAGCACATAGTCCAGCGATCCCCAGCCGATTAGGCCACAGACCGGCAGAGTGAAGACAATATGGCCAAGAATATTGACCCAGGCCTTTTGTCGCGCACTGAAGCCACGATAAAAAATATCGACCCGCACATGCTGATCTGCGCCCAATGTTACTGCTGCGCCCAGCATAAACACGGTGGCGTGGAGGTACTGCACGGATTCCTGTGCCGCAATAGCCCCCGTGTTGAAACCGTACCGTAGCACCACAATGATCAGCACAAGGAGCGCCATCGCAGGAACACACCAGCAAATGATGCGGCCCAGCCAGGCGATGATCCGGTCGATACTGCCCGCCGGGAGAGCCTCGTGTGTCATCTTGTTTCCATGGTTTTTATCGGTGACGTCCAAGGTTATCATTCTGTTCCTATAGATTGCAGAACAGGCAAACCCATGCTTTCCATTCTGTCGCCAGCTAAAACCCTCGATTACGAGACTGCTCCAACCACGAAAAAGTCGACGCAGCCACTGTTCATTGAGCAGGCCGCTTCATTGGTCGCCAATGCCCGCAAAATGGACCCGGAAGATATTCAGGCTTTAATGGGCGTTTCCGAGAAAATTGCCGCACTGAATCATGCGCGGTTTATGAACTGGGACCCAGAGTTCACGCTAAGTAACGCCAAACAGTCAGTCTTGGCTTTTAAGGGCGACGTTTATACCGGGCTCGAGGCCAATACGCTCAGCGCGGAAGAGCTGGCCTTTGCCCAGAAGCACCTGCGTATTTTGTCGGGGTTGTATGGCCTGTTGCGGCCGTTGGACTTAATGCAGCCCTACCGCTTGGAAATGGGCCTGCCTTTTGAGAATGCGGGTGGTAAGAATCTCTATGAGTTCTGGGGTGATCAGATTACCGAGACGCTTGGGAAGCATCTCAAGGCGAGTGGCAGCCCGGTGCTGGTCAACCTCGCCTCAAATGAGTATTTCAAGGCAGTGAAACCAAAGCGCTTGGATGCAGACATCATCACTCCGCAGTTCCGAGATCTAAAGAATGGTCAGTACAAGATGATTTCTTTCTTTGCGAAGAAAGCGCGCGGGCTGATGGCTCGCTATATTATTCAGGAGGGCCTGACGGACCCCGCAAGGCTGAAGCGCTTTAAGAGCGAGGGCTATTACTACAGCGCTGATCATTCAGAGGGTAATACCTGGGTCTTTTTACGCGACGCGCCACCTCAGGCGGGTTGATCACCCTCCTGCTTGAACGGCAGTAGCGTAGCCGCTTCCCGCTGATAGGCACGCACGTGCTCTGATTCTTGCGCAGAGAATTGTGCAACCGCCTCGCGCAGCTTTTCGTCGACAATCCAGTGGTTGGAGTAAGTCAGAATGGGCTCAAACCCACGCTGAATCTTGTGTTCCCCCTGCGCGCCCGGATCAAAACGCGATAAGCCCTTCTCGATACAGTATTCGATGCCTCGGTAATAGCAGGCTTCAAAGTGCAGGTAATCAAATTCTGCAAGACAGCCCCAATAGCGCCCGTACAACGTGTCTGCTCCCTCGAAAAATAGCGCGGCGGCGACCGGCTGCTGTTCACGCTGGGCGATCACCATTACGGGCGCCTGATTCAACTCAGGACAGGTCTCGGTAAAGAATGTCTCCGTCAAATAGCCACCGTGGCCCGATCTTTTGGCATAGGTCGTCTGGTAACAGCGGTGAAAAAACTGCCAGTGCTCTGGAGTGATTGCCTCGCCTTTCAATGTCATTAACGAAAGGCCTTGACGGCTAATTTGCTCACGCTCGCGGCGCAGATTTTTGCGCTTGCGACTGCTGAAACGGTCCAGAAAGTCCTGAAAGTCGCGATAACCGCGGTTGAACCAATGAAACTGGGTCGTCAGCCGCTGCGACATGCCGCAGTCTGATAATTGTGCCGAGGCCGATTCTTCAAGGAACAAGACATGCCAGCTGGAGACATCGAGAGACTCACACAGCGCCTTCACCCCAGCAGCGACCTGTGGCAGGCCGATCCGTTTACTTTCTATCTCGGCAAAGCGTTGCCCCGTCGCGGGAGTGAACGGGATAGCGGTGACCAGTTTGGGGTAATAGCGAAGCCCCATACGCTGCCAGGCGTCAGCCCAGGACCAGTCAAAGACATACTCTCCGTAGCTGTGCGTCTTGAGGTAAGCGGGAACGAGCCCTACCAGTGACCCCGATTGTTCGAGGCGAACATGTGCGGGCTGCCAGCCACTCTCTACCGTGGTGCAACCCGAGGTCTCGAGGCCTGTTAGAAAGTGCCAACTTAAAAAAGGATCACTGCCACCAAAATACCGGTGCCACTCACTGGGCTTAATCTCGGTCAGTGACCGATGGACGCTGGCATGAAGGGTGTCCACGGGGTGTCAGAGCGTCGGGGTGGTGCCGAGCCAGAAGTGACCACACAGGCCCATCAGGATCAGCAGTCCAATCCATTTGCTCTGGTTAAAGGCTATAAAACATTGGCGGGTATCGCGCGTCCTGATAAGCCACAAGTGGCGACCAAAAAGCGCACCGACCGCGATAACGGCGGCGTCGTAAAATAAGCCGAGCTCAAAAGCGACGCCGCAGCGCCAAAAGGCGAACAGGCAGAGGCACTGCAGGAGTCCAATAATTCGCACATCGAGGTCTCCGAATAGAATGGCGGTCGATTTAATACCGACGGCCAGATCGTCCTCTCGGTCCACCATGGCGTATTGCGTGTCGTAAACCACCGTCCACAACACGTTGGCGGTGAACAGCCACCACAGCGCGCTGGGTAGCGCATTGGTGCTTGCCGCGAAGGCCATCGGAATACTCCATGCAAAAGCAACGCCCAGTACAATTTGGGGCCAGTGGGTGACGCGCTTCATCAGCGG
>CALKEI010000166.1 GCA_938085095.1 uncultured Luminiphilus sp.
GACCGAGGATTTGCGCCTCGATATCAGTAATGGGCGCGAAATCAACATGGCCTCCCTCACCGGGCAACACAATAGGGTTGCCGACGAGGTCAAAGGCAAGCGAGGCAACGCCCGTTCCCGTCCCCGGTCCAATCGCGACCATAGGCTTGCCAGGCCGCGCCTGTCCTCCGCCTATCGCTTCAAGATGATTAGGTTGCAGCGCGGGAAGCGCTCTCGCCACTGCCGCAAAGTCATTGATAATGCTGATGCACGGACAACCCAGCCGAGCAGCAACGCTGTCAGCAGTAAAACGCCACGCGTTGTTGGTGAAGCTAATTTCGCGCTGCTCGGGGATGGCCGCGACTGCCAGACACGCCCTCTGCAGCACGGCCTCCTGATCATTGAGTTCCTGCCAATCTTCCTCTAACTGGTTGAGCACCCCTTCAAATGAGGGGAATTCCTCTACGGCGTAATTGGCAATCGGCTGAGGCAGCGGATTCGATGGCTCGGCAAAAGCGAACCGGGCATTGGTGCCCCCGATATCTGCCAGGAGAAATAAAGGCCTCTCTGTTACGGCGGGACTAGCTGGCACAGTGCTCATACGCAGCGGCCTGGCTGCGCTCCGTCTCTGATGAGGCATCGATTATAGGTGGCCCAAATAGCGCACAGCCGCCGCATTCAGCATCGCTTACCACCTCGCGACTAAATCGAAACAGGCCACGGCCTACCGTGTGTTTTTCTGCAGGCGGCTCAGCGTGAGGCCTGTTTGCAAACGCGCTGTACTCGAGCGCTACCGAGAGCGCTCCGGTAGCGACATTCAAGCTGATGATATCGCCATTCTGTATACGACCAATGAAGCCGCCGTTCGCCGCCTCCGGGGTAACATGAATCGCGGCAGGCACTTTACCTGATGCGCCACTCAATCGACCGTCTGTAACAAGCGCTACGACATGGCCACGGTCCTGCAATACACCTAAGGTGGGCATCAGCTGGTGTAGCTCTGGCATGCCATTGGCAGCAGGCCCCTGAAACCGAACAACAATGACACAATCCCGATCGAGCTCACCGCGCTCGAAAAGCGGCCTAAGTTCGTCCTGATGGGAAATCACCACGGCCGGCGCAGTAATGTTATGTCGCTCCGGATCGACAGCAGAGGTCTTGATCAGACTGCGACCCAGATTGCCCTGCAGCAGTCTTATGCCCCCTTCGGCCGCAAACACGTTGCCAGTTGGCCGAATCACTTCCAGATCGAGGCTTTCTTCAGTGGCAGGCCGCCATTGCAGACAGCCATCCTCAAGAAAGGGCTCTATGCAGGCTGTTTCGAGAGTGCCACCAAAGCAGACAGCGGCATCGCCGTGCATCAAGCCCGCTCTCATCAGTTCACCGAACAGCAATCCCGTACCACCGGCTGCCTGAAAATGGTTGATGTCAGCGCTACCGTTGGGATAAATCTTAGCCAAGAGCGGCGTGACCTTCGAGAGCGCATCAAAGTCAGACCATGTGATGACCAGACCGGCCGCTCGTGCAATCGCTACTAAGTGAATACACAGGTTGGTCGAACCACCCGACGCCAGCAGCGCAACAATCGCATTAACAAAACTTCTTTCATCAATTACATCAGCCAGTGGCAACGGTTGATGGCTCGTCCTCGCTATTCGGGCAAGGTGTTCTGCTGCCGCCTCAGTCAGTGCCCGGCGCAAGGGTGTCTCGGGATTCACAAAAGAGCTGCCGGGCAGCTGTAAACCCATGGCTTCAAGAACCATTTGGTTAGAGTTAGCGGTGCCATAGAACGTACAAGTACCCTGACTATGATAGGACGCCATCTCCGCCTCTAATAGCTCGGCTCGATCGACCTTGCCCTCAGCATAGAGCTGTCGGACGCGCACTTTCTCTTTGTTAGAAAGCCCTGACGTCATAGGCCCGGCGGGTACAAACAAGGTGGGCAGATGCCCAAACTGCAAAGCACCCATCAACAATCCGGGTACGATCTTGTCGCAGATGCCCAGCATCAATACCGCATCGAACATTTGGTGTGACAAGGACACCGCGGTCGCCTGTGCGATCACGTCGCGGCTGAACAAGCTCAGTTCCATCCCTGGCTGACCCTGCGTCACACCGTCGCACATTGCCGGCACGCCTCCAGCAACCTGCGCGGTGCAGCCAATCGCTTTCAGGGCGTCTTTAATCTGCTCTGGATATCCGGCGTAAGGGGCGTGGGCAGACAGCATGTCGTTATACGCGGACACAATGCCGATATTGGCGCTGTCTATCATCTTGATGGTGGATTTGTCTTCTACGCCACAGGACGCCATGCCGTGAGCCAGATTACCGCAGCTTAGTTGGCTTCGATTTATAGGCCCTGATGCCATTTCATCGACATCACGACGGTACTGGTCACGGAGCGTTCGGCTACGTGCAGCAATATTGTGAGTAACGCGAAGGACTTCTGAATGCATAACCTTAGTGTGTCTTCGGTAATGTAATAAAGCAACAATAATGGCGGTATATTGTCATTAATAGCGCCATTTTTGTAGTTAAATTACACATCTCGCTGGATGTCGCTCGACGCCTCATAGGCTGTTTACCAGCGGTAAGTTTGCGTTGCGCCAGCGCGGCTCAAGATGGAATGGACGGCTGTGGACTAGCGCGGCGAGCCCCCTGTCCGGCACTCTTCGGGGTAGACCCGAATCCAGTCAAACTCTACGGTAGCCGGAAGATCTTCTGGTACCACCTCGCCACCCAATGTCCCGCCTACAGCCATATTTACAATGAGATAAAACGACTTGTCATCAAAGACCCACGGCCAGGGCAAGATATCGTTGGGAGTCGCACTCCCATGTATGCGATTGTTGACGTACCACGCTATTCGCTCAGCAGACCACTCGATGCCATAGATATGGAAATCACCGCTCCATTCGGCAGGAGTTCGCAGAGTCTCGCTGTAATGCACGTTGTCCGGTGGTAAATCGCCAAAGTGAATTGCTCCGATAATCCGGTGAGGTTCATGGCCAGTCCACTCGAGAATGTCGATCTCGCCCTCAAGCGGCCACCCATATCGCTGCCCCTCGGGCATCATCCAGAACGCTGGCCATAAGCCCCTTCCGTGTGGAAGACGAATTCGGGCTTCGATATAGCCATGCTTAAAGCTGTGCATACCCGCGGTAGTCAGTTTGCCAGAGCGGATTTGACCCTGCTCATCGATGAACGCTGTCAGGCTGAGAATGCCCCCACTGACCGATACGCCAGCCTCATCATAACTTTGCGCCTCATTATTACCCCAGCCACAGATACCCTCGGCACATCCATCGCCTTCCACCACATTCCACGTCGCCCGATCCAACGGACCAGTGAAATCCTCTTCCCATATCGGCTCGCAGACGGTCTCCGCATGCACTCGCGACATAATGAGCAACAGGCTCATAAGCAGATGACGTCGGCACAGCATGTCAATATCCCCTGACAAAAAAGGCGGCAGTTACCACCAAACGGTATAGAAAAAAACCAGGGTCAAGGTGACCACGAGAGCACTTAAATTAAATCCCTGCGTAGTGCTGAAGCTCACGCCAGCCGGATCCACAAAGCCTGTCTGTGGCTGGGGGCGCAGTATCGACCACAACACACCAACAGCGACGCACAACAAGAACACTAAGCCCACCCGATCCATAAAGGGAAGATCCGGCCAATAGAGCTTCAGCAACAACGAAAGAGCGGCAGAGGTAATTGCCGACAGTAACGCGGCTGTGGCCGTCGTTCGTTTCCAAAACAATCCCAGCATGAATATCGCAACAATGCCGGGGGTGAAGAATCCCGTAAATTCCTGAATGTACTGAAAGGCTTGCTCAAAATTGCCCAGCAGAGGCCTCGCGGTGAGCATTGCAATAATCATGGCGGAGATTGCAACAATGCGACCCAGCGTCACCGAGCGCTGGCCACCATCACTCTTTAGGCCAATAGAGGGCGCAACATCCACAGTAAAAATAGTTGAGATGCTGTTACACATTGAGGCCAGAGAAGAGACAATCGCCGCTAGCAGCGCCGCAAAGACAAGCCCCTTAATGCCCAATGGCAGCAAGTTCATTGCCGATGGGTACGCTTTGTCGGGCGCAGAGAGTTCCGGGTTCAGTACAAACATTGCAATACCCGGCAACACAACGATGACTGGCATCAACAGTTTGAGGAAGGCAGCAAAGGCGATGCCCTTCTGTGCCTCATCGACACTTTTTGCAGCCAGTGCACGCTGGATGATGTATTGATTAAATCCCCAATAGGAGAGATTCATCACCCACATCCCACCGAGTAGCACAGACAGACCCGGCAGGCTCATGTAATGAGGGTGGCCCTCATTGAGTATCATATGGAACTTGTCAGGTGCCTGCTGTGT
>CALKEI010000167.1 GCA_938085095.1 uncultured Luminiphilus sp.
GGATCTCGTACTCACTGAGGGTCGAGCGGCGATTGGCTTCGAGGTGCGGGACAGACTGCAACAGTATTTGACCGATTACACCACTGGTATTCAGGTCTCCAAGATTAATATTGAAGAGTCTAAGCCACCTGCACAGGTTTCGGGCGCTTTCGATGATGTGATCAAGGCGCGTGAGGACGAGGAAAGGGTGAAAAACGAAGCACAGTCTTACGCCAACGGTATTGTTCCCGAGGCACGGGGTGGTGCGCAGCGGGTGTTAGAGGAATCCAATGCTTATCGCGAGCAGGTGATCGCTCAGGCAACGGGTGAAGCGCAGCGTTTCACGCAACTGCTCACTGAGTACCGCAAGGCGCCAGAGGTCACCCGCGAGCGGCTGTACATCGATTCGGTACAGTCTGTTTTTGCTAACACCAACAAGGTGATGGTAGATGTCGACGGCGGCAATAATGTGCTCTACCTCCCACTCGATAAGATGGTCCCCAATGCGGGCCAAGCTCGCAGTGCGACCGGCCGAGCCGGGGTTAACGAGCGTGATATGCGAGAGATTGTTGATCAGGTTTCGGAGCAGTTGCGTCGCGATATTGACGCAGCAGCGGCTCGACGGGGAGGGCGTTGATTATGACCAAGCAAACACTGGTAGGTATTCTCGTCGCGGTGGTGGTAGTCGTGCTGTCAAACAGCCTGTACATCATCAGAGAGACGCAGCGAGGCGTATTACTCAAGTTTGGTGAGGTGGTGGATCCGGATCTCAGGCCCGGCCTGCACTTAAAAATCCCCTTCGTCAATAATGTGCGCAAATTTGACGGGCGCATCCTCACGGTAGATAGCAGCCCTGAGCGCTTCTTTACGCAGGAAAAGAAGGCGCTGATTGTTGATTCGTATGCCAAGTTTCGAGTGACGGATACGGCGAAGTATTACACCGCTACGAACGGTGAGGAAAACCGCGCCGCCGGGCTCCTTGCGCAGCGTATTAACGACGGCCTGCGCAATCAGGTGGCGGTTCGCACGGTCCAAGAGGTGGTATCGGGACAGCGCGATCAGCTGATGCGGGCCATCACCGCGCAGCTGAATGAAGTTGCCAACCAAGAACTGGGTGTCGAGGTCATCGACGTCAGAGTCAAGAAAATCGACCTGCCGCCCGATGTCTCGGAGTCGGTTTATCGACGAATGAATGCAGAACGTGAGAAAGAAGCGAGGGAGCTCCGATCAGAGGGCAAGGAATTGGCGGAGGGGATTCGTGCCGCGGCCGACCGGGAGGTGACGGTGATCGAGGCGAACGCATTTCGGGACGCTGAAATTGTGCGAGGTGACGGGGATGCCGAGGCGACCCGGATTTACGCCGATGCCTTTAATCAGGACCCTGAGTTTTATTCGTTTGTTCGGAGCTTGCAGGCCTATCGTGAAACCTTCAATGCGGGCGGCGACGTGATGCTGTTGCAGCCCGACAGTGAGTTTTTCAAGTACCTCCGGGATCCGAAGTCCCGCGACTGATCTGACCTGAAATAAGTCCGGGCGGCTGTCGCGCCCGGACTCAGCCCCGCTCCCCTGTGGTATTCTCTCGCCGAGCGCTTTCTGCGGCACTACATCCTGGCGGAATGACACGATGACCACTGAAAATCGCTGGCTGTTGCCAGAGGGTATAGAAGAACTGTTGCCCGAGCGCGCGAGCCAGCTGGAGACACTGCGCCGACGTTTGCTCGACCAGTGCGGGACGTGGGGCTATCGGTACGTTATTCCACCGCTGGTCGAATTCACTGACTCACTCTTGATTGGCCTGGGCGCTGATTTGGATCTGGTGACCTGCAAGTTTACTGACCAGATGAGTGGACGCATGCTGGGTGTGAGGGCCGATATCACGCCTCAGGTGGCGCGTATGGACGCACACAGCCTCGCTGAGAAGGGTGTCACACGCCTGTGCTACGCCGGCTCCACGTTGCAAAGTACGCCGCAGTCAGTGGTTGGTGGGCGGGCGCCGATTCAGTTGGGCGCAGAGTTATTCGGTTGTGATGCGATAGAGGCAGATAGCGAGATTATTTCGCTGATGCTCTCGACGGTCGAATGCGCCGGCGTCAGCCGTGCCCTGACACTCGATATTGGTCATATTGGTATATACGACGCGCTGTTTTCCGAAGCAAATCTCGACCCCGAAATCGAAAGCCAGATGTTTGATGCGCTTCAGCGCAAGTCCACTCCAGATATCGAGCGCTTGGCGAGCTCCCTACCCGATGATGTGTCGCAGCGGCTGCGGCAGTTGGCTTCACTGCATGGTTCCCCCGAGGTGCTCCTTGAGGCGCGGACACTTTTTTCCAACGAGCCGGTAGTGTTGGCCGCGCTAGATGACCTCGACACGGTACTGGCGCAGGCCCAGCAGGCGTTCCCCGATGTTGGCGTTTATGTCGATCTGACTGAACTGCGCGGGTTTCGGTATCACACGGGCTTGGTGTTTGCGGTCTATTTGGAGGGGCGCGGTTCTGCCGTCGCTAAAGGCGGCCGATACGACAATATCGGCGCAGTATTTGGCCGCGATCGACCTGCTACCGGCTTTGCGATTGACCTGAAAGCGTTGGTCGATGACATGACCCCGGTTGAGGATTCTCGGCCGCCTGTTATTGCTCCGTCGTCCGATGCCCCCGACCTACGGGTGGCTATCGCCGCATTGCGGGCTGCGGGTCGAACTGTTGTGGTTGATTTGGCTCCCGGTCTCGACGTGTCCGGCGCAGAACGATTGGTGTTGAACAACGGCGAGTGGATCATCGAAACGGAGGCCACTTCGTGAGCCATAACGTGGTTATTCTGGGTACCCAGTGGGGGGACGAGGGCAAAGGTAAGATTGTTGACCTGCTGACCGAACAGGCCGATGCAGTGGTGCGCTTTCAGGGCGGCCACAATGCAGGCCATACATTGGTGATCGGCGGGCAGAAAACAGTACTGCATCTGATTCCTTCTGGCGTATTGCGTGCAGGCGTACAGTGCCTGATCGGCAACGGCGTTGTCCTGTCGCCCGAAGCCCTGCTCAAGGAGATAGACACCCTCGAGGCCAGTGGCGTGCCGGTTCAGGACCGGTTGAAAATCTCGGCGGCCTGTCCCTTGATCCTGCCGTATCACGTGGCGCTTGATCAGGCGCGAGAGGCGCGACGCGGAGAGAATAAAATTGGTACGACCGGACGCGGTATTGGCCCCTGTTATGAAGACAAAGCGGCGAGGCGTGCGCTGCGCCTTGGCGATCTGCGCGACCCTGTGCGATTTGCGAACTCGCTTGAGGAAGTGCTCGACTATCACAATCATGTGCTGGCGCACTATTACGGGGTGGCAACACTGGAGCTCTCGGCGGTGCTCGACGAGGCCCTTGCGCACGGCGAGCGCATGATGCCGATGATGGCGGATGTGACGTCCCTGCTGCATGAATACCGGAAAACTCAGGCACGTCTGCTATTCGAGGGCGCTCAGGGCTCTTTGTTAGACATTGATCATGGCACCTATCCGTTCGTCACCAGCTCGAACACCACGGCGGGCGGGACGGCGACCGGCTCTGGTTTTGGTCCGTTGTTTCTGGATTATGTGCTCGGTATTACCAAGGCCTATACCACGCGAGTGGGTTCCGGGCCGTTTCCCACCGAGCTGTTTGACGAGACGGGTCTGCGACTTGCCGAGCGGGGCCACGAGTTTGGTGCCACGACAGGGCGGCCAAGACGATGCGGTTGGTTTGATGCAGTAGCCCTGCGTACCGCCGTAAATATTAATTCGATATCCGGTCTCTGTCTGACCAAGCTCGATGTGCTCGATGGGCTTGAAGAAATCTCGGTGTGTGTAGGCTATACCAATGCGGCAGGCGAGACGGCAGCCAATCCCATTGATGCGGTCGACTACGAAAACCTTAAACCCGTTTACGAGACCCTGCCCGGCTGGAGTGACTCGACCGTGGGCCTTAAGTCACTCGATGCATTGCCCGACAATGCCCGAGCCTACATTGCCCGCCTCGAGGAGTTGGTGGGTGCGCCTATCGATATTGTCTCCACCGGACCTGATCGTGAGGAGACTATTCTGCTGCGCCACCCTTTTGGCGATTAGCAGATGGTGCTGCTCAGCAAGACGCTTTCGCTGCTGATTTACCCCCTGTCGCTTAGCCTGATTCTCCTCATAGTTGCGATGTTAATGCGGTTGCGCGGCGCGCGGGGAAGGGCCAATACGCTGACTCTTGTGGCCACGCTATGGTTGTACTTCTGTGCAACAGAGTGGGGTGCATCAGGACTTTTAGGACCGCTTGAGGCGGCGTACCCGGCGTTTGCCGATGAGGAGTTACCTCAGGCCGAGGCCATTGTGGTACTCGGTGGCGGTATCAACGGGGAATCTCGCTTTGGTCTCGGTGGTGACTTTAACCAGGCCGCGGATCGCCTCTGGCGAGGGGCAGCACTCTACAGAGCTCAAAAGGCCCCATTGGTTGTGCTATCCGGTGGTACGACGCTTGCCGGAAGTCGCCCCGAGTCGGTGATGATGGCGCAGAAGTGGAGCAGCCTGGGTCTCCCCGCAGCGCCGTTGATACAGGAGCCCGACAGCCGCACGACTCGGGAGAACGCGCAGTACACGCGTGCGCTACTGCAGGGTCGCGGTATTGATCACATTCTGTTGGTTACCAGCGCCAGTCACATGCGCCGTGCCGCAGCCGCATTTACCAGTCAGGGTTTCTTCGTGACGGCCGTGGCAACCGATCACCAAACGCCTGCGATTATCGGTCCGGTCCCAGGCTGGTTACCCACGGTCGAGCGCCTCTCTCGCTCAACCCGCGCCATCCACGAGTGGGTCGGCTATCGGGTGTACACGTGGCTCGGTTACTTCGCTCCCGCCGAGGACGAGCGTCAGGCATAGCCCTCCAGGCGGCAAGGTATGGGGGCTACCGGGTGTCGCAACCATAAAAGGTCAGAGCGCTAGACGAAGAGCTGCTTCAAGTCACTGTAGTTATGACCTGTCCAGCGGCGAAATGCCCGATAGAAGCTATTCACTTCGGCGTAGCCCAGCTCCCACGCCACACACTTGCCCGGTAACCAGCGCTTTTCGAGCATGACGGTACAACGGTGTCGCCGCACATGGTCGAGAATACTTTGGTAGTTGGTGCCGTCAGCACGAAGCCTTCGACGCAGAGTAGTTGGGCTGATGTGCAGAGTGTCAGCGACTTCTTCCGAGCGCAGCCGCAGCAGGTCGCCACAGAGCAGGAGATCCGCGACATACAAAGTGGTACGCGATAGCTCGTGCGGGGGGCGGCCCGCAATACGAACGGACAACTCTGCGGGTATCTCGGGTATGGGTCGGTGTGAGGCGCGCGCCAGCGAGTCCCAGGGATTGGCCAGCTGCGGCCGGTCTCGGTCGGGCAATTTGTGCACGTAAATGGGAAAGTCTGGATTGCTATTGCTGGCGCCGGTGCGCGATGTTGCGAAATTTTTCATCTCTACATCCTTGTCAATCAGTCTTCTTGCCCTAGCGGGCCCCTCGGGGGCATTCCGTCGCCCCGGTCAACCAGAATAGCCAAATCAAAAGCGAGAACCAGCGTGCCGACCGAAAAGGATGGTATTGGTCAGAACTGCATTGGTGTGGTCGACCTTCATGCAAGGTCAGAGCCGCTGGCCCGGAGTGCGGTTGCGGGCTTAAAGATCCGGGCTCAGGAATGGAATGAGCGGCGTATTTTTTGGGCAATAGAGAGGGTGTCGCGGCATGTTTTGCGCAGTGACGCCAAGGCACTGCACGGCGCCGAGCAATGTGGTCGCGGTATGGCCGCGGTTCTGGAGTATCCCGCCGTTACCCCAGGCGGCAACGAGTAATTTTGATTCGTGCTTTGCGCGGCGAAGCCAGATGTTGGCCCGGGGGCCGACGGGATCCCGCACCGCAGTCAGTGTGCGAGGGTCGGTAGCTCGTAGCGCGAAGAGATTCACAAGCAGCAACGATCCGTACCCCCATTGCTTTGCAAAATCGACACAGCGCCGCAACGTCGGGTCGTCAGTTTGGGCATCTGCGGTGGAGGGGTTCAGGCCGATAAAAGCACATTGGGGGAGGTCGGTGTCCCAATTCCTGCGGAGCCAATACCGGTAGCGCCGGCAGCGGGAGAATCCCGCAGTACCTGTGGTTGACATAGCACTGCCTGTCATTCACGCACCACGCAGTCATCCGTTATGAGGCCTTTGTCCGGAGCCGGTTCTTGGTAGATATCGGCGATCAGGTGCCTCTGCAACTCGCGTTCGTGGTAGGTGCCACCTACCCGAGCGGCACAGGTTTTGAAATAGGGTTCCTGCTCCTCAGGGTAGAGCTCGGCCGGCGGGCTGTCGGGCTGCGGCGCACAACCCGACAACACGCAAGCAAGGTAAGCGGGCAGTAACCCTGCGTTGCGCAGTGTCATAGAGCAGGCCGCTGACCCGGTTAGTGATATGCGAGACATGCTATGGTCCCTTGAAAGCTGACGATGCACGGATGAGACCCATCTCGACATCGCTTGTATAGCCTGATTTGGTCAGCGCATAGCGTATCAAACTGGGCCACCGGATGATGACCGCGAGGGGAATATGATCTTACTAACTGGCGCCACAGGGCGTGTCGGCACTGCCGCGGGAAAAGCATTGTTTCAGGCAGGAGTGCCTTTTCGCGTTCTGGTGCGTGACCCGGAGAAGATGGCAGTGGCTGGCCCGGATGTGCAGGTCGTGCAGGGTGATCTCAGTGATCCTGCCAGTATTGGCGAGTCCCTAAAGGGAATCAGCCGCGCCCTTATTGTCATGGGTAATCATCCCGATCAGGCCGGCTTGGAGCGTCAATTTGCCAGCCTTGCAGCCGATGCGGGGGTATCACATTTGGTGAAGGTGTCTTCCATGGAGGCGGCACCTGAGGCGACGGCAGCGTTGCCGAAAAACCATTACGACACCGAGCGACACATTATCAGCTTGGGCGTCGACTGGACGTTTCTGCGTCCTAACTACTACATGCAAAATATGCTGATGTACGCCGCATCGATCAGTCGCACTGGGAGTTTTGCCCTGCCGCTTGGCGTCGCAAAGACCGCTATGATCGACGCTCGGGACGTGGGCGAGGTGGCTGCCGTGGCACTGACAGGAGCAGGTCACGCCGGGCAAGTGTACCGACTCACGGGACCTTCGCTCATGGATTTTCACGAGGTGGCACAGCGTATGAGTGGGGTGCTGCAGCGTGAGATCAACTACGTTGAACAAACCCCGGCTGCATTTCGAGCCGTGCTGGGTCAGTTCATTCAGTCGGCATGGCAGCTCGACGCCGTCTGCGAGCTGTTTGCCGAGATCGCTGCGGGCTCTCTGGAGGAACAAAACTCGACCACCGCCGATTTACTCGATCGCCCCGCCATGGATTTGGAATCCTTCGTGCAACAATTTTCCCAGGCCTTTGCCCCACTAGACTGAGCGGGAGCCGACCCTTGCCACGTCAGGGCCTGCTCAATAGACTCTCCATTTCTTATTGTTCATCGGCGGCCTTCCCGGTCACCCAGAACGTTATAAACTGAAATAGGACATCACTTATGCCTCCAATGACCTGGCTCGGTTGGTTTCACACCATCATGGGCGTGATCGCGATCATTA
>CALKEI010000168.1 GCA_938085095.1 uncultured Luminiphilus sp.
CTTTTGCTGCTGGATGAAGTCGAAAAGGCCCACCCCGATGTCTTCAATATCCTGCTGCAGGTTTTGGAAGATGGGCGGCTGACTGATGGTCATGGCAGAACCGTGGATTTTCGTAATACGGTTGTGGTGATGACGTCGAACCTGGGTGCGGTACATATTCGGGAGGCTCTCGACGAAAATGATGCCACTGTGGATAGAGGTGCGCTCAAAGCCACGATTCAGGCCAAAGTGATGGCGGATGTAGCCAGCCATTTCAGGCCCGAATTTCTCAACCGAATCGATGAATCGATTGTGTTTCGTGCGCTCGAGCAGTCACACATCGCCAATATCGCGGCGTTGCAGTTGGAGGCGGTCAGCGCTCGGCTGGCAGATCGTTCGCTGACACTGTCTGTGAGTGATGCAGTGATGGCGCATCTGGCCGATCAGGGCTTTGACCCTGTTTATGGCGCCCGCCCGCTGAAGCGCGCTATCCAGCGTCTGATTGAAAACCCGCTGGCTGAAGCGCTGCTTGCCGGGCAATTCGCGCCGGGAGAGAGTATTGAGGTGACATTGAATCGCGGCGAATTAACCTTTACCAAGGGGACGGCGGTGTCTGAGGCCGCCTAGCGGCAAACTGTCACGGCGCGACCACTGATCATCGGCATCGACCGGTGATCTGTGGTCGCTCATCAAGACAACGCAAACTGCTGGCTGATTGCTACCCATGGGCAAGCCAGTATGAGTGCCGACCGATTTTCCGCTGCTAGCGCTTTTTCTCTGATTGAAATGCTGGTGGTCATGGCCATGGTTGCCCTGCTGGGCGCTATAGCTTTGCCCAGCTGGCGCGCGCAGCAGAATCAGGCCGTGGTGGACGAGGCGAAGCTCGTACTCCAGCGGCTTGACCTCAGGCAGCGGACCCACTTGCTGCGCTATGCCCGCCCCGCGACTGAAGCAGAGCTTCCTGCTCTGCATGGGTTATCCGAGACGGTTGCGGCACATTACCGCCTGGAAGTCATGATTCAGGATACGGGTTACCGGCAGCGGTTGGTGCCAACAAAACCCGACTTGCCGGTAATTGGCCTCAGTGACACGGGTGTTTGGGTCGAAGCAGTGGCGCCAGAGCCGGAGCACGGCGATGCTATTTGACTACCTCATTGCAGCTGCCATCGGTTTTGCCGGCATGCTGGGGGTGCTCCACGTAGGCACGACGATCATCACGCTAAACGAGCAGACCTTTCAGATCACGATGGCCGATACAATCTTGCGCGAGCTGTCCGCGCTATCGCTTTTGGTGGAGGCCACGCCCACCACATTGTTGCAAAGTTGTAAGACGGATATCGGTGTTCCTTCTGAGTCGTTTTGCCGCATGGTCTTGGAGACGCTGCCGGCATTGCCTGATCATCGTTTGCAGGTGCTCGCCGGCGGAGCGTTGGAATTGTCCTGGATTCCGGCATCAGGGGATCAGCTGACTGTCACGCGGATGCCTGAGCGTTGGTAATGAGATGCTTGGCAGCAAGAAGCCGCGAGGGATCCAGCCTTGGTTAGCCTGTCTATCACGCTTTTCCAAACCTTCCCTCGGCGCGGTGGTATTGGGTTTTCGCTGGTGGAGTGCTTGATCGCCAATGCGCTGATATTGGTCATGATCAGCGCACTGATCAGTGCCAGCTTGGATGTCGTGGTCGCAACTCGGCTCGGCGCAGAGCGCAGCGATCAAAGTCTGCGCCTGTGGCAGCTCCGACATTCGCTCGATGCGACGGTGGCAACCGCCCGTATGCCGCCTGAGTGGCTTAATCAGGCATCGACGAGAACAACGCTATCGCCATGGCAGAGGCCAGCGGCACCTTGTGAATCACCGGTCACGGCAATGGCTCGCGAACAATGGGGTGGAGTGGATTTAGTTGATCTCAACAAGGCTCCCTGCGTGCCCGGTGTCTCGACTGGGCCGGGTCTATATGTGGAGCGGGTGCTGCCCTGTCCCATGCAATGCAAGCAGGGCCCGGGCTATCGTGTCGCACCTGCTCGATGCCATGTAGAGCAGTCTGATGAGGCCGACTCTGGGGGCCTGTGGCGGGTCGACTGGCAGGAGAATCTCTCTTCGCCGGAGAACTGCCCAGAGGGCACTGCTTGGGGTCGTTTGGAACGACTGATTATCAGCTACCGAACGGCTGCCCACTTAGGAAACACGGCACCTGAATTGAGAATGCAATCACTCACTGAGGGACCGGAGTATGGGTGGAGCAGTGCCGAGACATTGGTCGCTGGTATCAGCGATTGGCAAGTGACGCGAATAAATGGTTTCCCTGCACCCAGCACGGGCTCATCAGAAGCCGGGGCGGCTCTCGGAGCGATAACTGAAGGTGTTCCGCTGGGGGCTTATTTCCAGCTGGGCTTCTCGGTTATCTCGCTGGATAAACCCTTCTCAGTCCCTCCGCTTCGTGTCAGCCAGCTATTGCTGCCGCACGCATGAGAAAATACTCGCTTGAGGCACCCCAAATACGCTTTTCGTGCCCCCCTAGGGGGTTTTTCGCGGTGACAATGGTGGTTCTGCTTCTCGCAATCACTACTTTGGCGCTGATTGGGCCGCATCAGCTGGCCCACGCCCACTGGCACGCTGCACAAAGGGCCTTTTCACATTCCCAAGATTCGTGAAAAGTTGGGTGTGTCAAAGACCATAAAAGAGCGTAAAGTGCCACATTAAAGTTGCAATATGCAATAAAAATGCGTTTTGCAATAGGTTGGATCGGGAGAGTGCACTTGCTCAAACAGCAGCACATTAGGCAGCGCGCGTCGGGTGAGAAGGCGTTGGCATCGCGGGCGGGCCGCGCCAGAGGCTTTACGCTGATTGAGCTGATGATCGTCGTAGCCATCGTGGGTATTCTGGCTGGCATTGCTTACCCCTCTTATATGGATCACGTGCGGAAGGGCAATCGCGCCAAGGCGCAGGCTTTTTTGATGGATGTAGCGCAGCGGCAACAGAATTATCTTATTGTCCATCGACAGTACGCGCAGAATCTGGAGCAACTCGGCTTTGCCGATGGCGATGGTGCCCTGTCGTTGGGGTCTGAACTCACAGAACTCTCCGCTGCTTATGACATTAGCAGCATGAATATGGGCGCGGTGAGTGGGCCGCCGCCCCACTTTAGTATGACCCTCTCCGCGAAGAGCGGCTCCCTGCAGGAGAGCGATGGAAGTTTGTGTCTAGCCAATACCGGTGCGCGCGCCCGCTACTGTGGCGGTGCCGAGGAGACTCCGTGGTAGGGCGTGAAGCCAGAGGACTATCGCTGGTGGAGCTGCTGGCTGCCTTGGTGATCTTGTCCGTGTTGGTCTCGTTGGCGGTACCCTCTTTTTCCCAAATGTTGGCAGAACAGCGTCTGCGGCAGGCAGGCAGCGAATTACGGGTGTCCCTTGCAACAGCACGCTCCGAGGCGATAAAGCGAAATGAAGGTGTTTCATTGATTAAGCAGGGCGCTGATTGGAGCGCTGGTTGGTGTGTCGAGCCCAGTTCGATGCAGGCCTGCACCGGGCAGTCCATTCAGCAATTCAACATCGCATCGGATCGCATCACGGTGAAGCGCAACGATGCGCTCACTGGACCGGCCATTGACTTCAACGCCTGGGGCCGTGTGACCGACTGTCCCCAAATAACACTCTCGACGATCGCGTCGGGCACTGCTTGTACCCTCTGTCTGGTCGTAACTACCGATGGTCGCGTCGAGAGCCATGCCGGTTCCTGCCCTGCTGACTGCAATGCAGAGGGAGCGGATATGAGCTGGGCAGGCGCGTGTTCATGAGGCGTCTCCGAAGGCAAGCCGGCTTCACTCTGATTGAGGTGTTGGTGACCTTTCTGATTGTGGCAATTGGTCTGCTCGGGCTGGGTGCCTTGCAGGTCAATACCATGAATAACAGTTTCGAGACGTATCAGCGGGCGCTGGTGGCATCCATCATTGAGGATATGGCTGCGCGGATTCGCATGAATTCGCAGGCGGCAATGGCGGGGGAATATTTTTTGGAAAAACCTCAATCGAGCGCTTGCGGCGAGATGATGGGTTCCGAGCGAGACCTGTGCGAATGGCACGCACAAATAGAGGGTAGCAGTGCCAAAGTGAGCGATATCGACGCAGAGGGTGCCATGGCGCAGCGGAATATTGGCGCGCCACTGGGTGCTCGTGGATGCATTGAGCAGCTGATGGGTAGCGGCAGCGGAGAGCTGTGGGTGCGCGTATCCGTCGCCTGGATTGGCATGACGCCTCAGTCGGAGACTGACCTAAGCTGCGGCATCGAGGAGATGGGTGACGAGGCCTATCGGCGAGTGGTATTCCGCGATGTGGCGGTAAGGTAAGCCATGCCGATGCTGGACCATCATACCCGCTGCGGGTGGCGACCTGAGTCAGCAGGTTTTGGCTTGGTGGAATTAATGATCGCGTTAGCGCTCGGGACGGTGATTATTCTCGGTGTGACCACACTCTTCTCGGATAGTAGTCGCGCCCTAAACGATATTAATCGGGCTGGCAGGCAACTCGAGAACAGCCTGTACGCCATGGATTTACTCGCCAAGGAGCTCGCGCTCGTAGATTACTGGGGAGAGGCGAATGCCCCGGTCGATGCAGATGACCCTGCCTTTGGCGCGCTTCGTGCCGCCGAGCTCGATGATTTGGAGATCAGTCCTTACCCGGTTGCACCACCACTATGTGTCGGGTCGGGAGCGACGGGCTTTGATCCGCGTGTCGAGTTAGGCTGGGCGATGGAGTACCCACTATTAGCAGGACTGGGATCGGAGGTGAACGCGGCGATAGGGGCCGGACAGTGTCAAGGTGCTGGATCAGCTGCATCAGCAGCAGCCGGTTTTGTTGCGGTGCGTCGCGCCAGCACCTGTGCCACGGGCTTGGGAGCGGTTGCCGCAGAGAATAATTGCCGTGCGGTGAATGATTTCTTTTATCTGCAAACCAACGGTTGCTATGACGAAAATGCGGGGTTGTCGGGCGGCGAAGTCAAGCTTTATCGAGCGGATAGCAATTCCCTGGCCAGTGCTTTTAATTACCGCCGATATAGCTGCGACGTAAATCAAATTGCACCGATTTACCGCTATGTTTCTCGCGTTTACTACGTTAACCAAAACGATCAATTGGTTCGTCTCTATCTGGATAATCCAGCGAGCGGCCCCCTCGGGTATCAGCAGGACATTCTGGTAGAGGGTGTCGAGGATCTGCAGTTCGAGTGGTTTATCGATGAGACAGGCGACGGTGAATATGACCGCGTAGAGCAGACGCTGGCGTATACGGATGCGGCCAATGTCGTTGGGGCCAAAATCTGGTTAATGGTGCGCAATACGCGGGAACGTCCCGGATATAGTGACGAAACGATCTACACAGTGGCGGGGCAACAGTGGCCCGTTCCTGCCGGCATGGCTGCTTATCCCCGGACACTCCAGTCGCGCATGGTCATGTTACCCAACCGTGTAGGGCGTCGGCGATGATGATGTCGAAACAAGGAGGCGTGGTGTTGGTGATTGCGTTGATCATGTTGGCAGTGGTCACGTTAATCGGCACGGTCTCGGCCAATATCGTGATGGGTAACTTGCGTGTGGTGCAAAACATTGAGGCCCGGGCTGTCTCTAAAAATAATGCGCTCTCCGCCATGCAGGAAGCCATTATGACCAGCGGTTTTCTGGAAGGGGAAAAGGCCTTCGTTGTGGGCTGCCAAGGCAGTGGCTACACGCGTTGCTTCGACATGACCGGGGATAGTGTGACCGATGACATGAGCGTCAGTTTGAGTGAGCCCGAATGCGTGTCTGCGATTCCGGTGCGCAACACCACGTTAAATGTATGGGAAGACCCCGATGATGCGAGTTGTTACCAGCCGGGTGTCTACTCTCTGTGTGCAGATGCTTTATGGGAGATCACGATGACCACGAATGACCAGGTGACCGGCGCTCGGGTCGTCGTGCGACAGGGATTGACCACCCGCACTTCAGTCAACCTGATTGCGTTGGCGTGCAGTTGACCGGCAGGGAAGTCGGATGAGTAACAGGAGGGATTCGATGAAGACATTATGGAAAATCATACTGTCGACGTGGCTGGTGGTGACTGCTGCACCGACTTGGGCAGAAGATATCGATCTATTCGCGAGCGGCCTGGCGAGCGGCAGTGCCGCGAGTTCGCTGCCCAACGTCATTTTTGTCCTCGACAATACCTCCAACTGGTCACGACAGAGTCAGAAGTGGCCGAATGGTACTCAGGGGCAGTCCGAGGTACAGGCCATCCAGACGACGCTGGAACGGCTGCTCAGTCAAGGCAAAGACCTCAACGTTGGGCTGCTAGCATTTACGACCGATGGCAACGCGAATCAGGACGGCGGCTACGTCCGCTTTGATCTCCAGCGACTGAGTGATCATGCCGGCGAGCTCTTTGCGATCCTCAGTGATATCGATCAGGGCATCAATGACCCGGATGAGAAGCGCAACTCCAACTCGTCCTACGGGAACCTTGCCAGTGATTTGTATGCCTATCTAGCAGGCGATACACAGAGCTTTCTCGGGCAGGGCACGCCCCTTGCACTGGCAGATTCGTCAGGCTACGACCAGCCTTATCTGCTCTTCGATTCTCCGTTAACAGAGTCAGATGTGTGCTCTGAAACGTACGTAATTCTGGTCAGCAATCCCGATAATAACGGACCGGAAGTGGACACCACCGATAACTCTGATCGGCTCCGCGCACTGTATGCCGGGCTCGGTGAGACACCCTCGGCCGGTCTCGCAGGGGAGTCTGGTCCCGGCATCCTGATGCCTGAGTATGAGGAAGTCCGTGTCGACTCGGAGGGAGCAGAGATACTTGGATACAGTGCCCTGGGTTATCGCCGAACCAGTCAATGCAGTAACGCCGTAAACGGAAATGCCAGTCAGTCAGACGAAATTCAGGCGGCCTGTCCGGTCGGGGGGAATTGCTACTGCACTAATGATGCCTATCAGCGCTGCCAGGGTAATCTGAAGTGTTTTCAGGTCGAGCGACCTACAGCCAGCTCGGACCAGGAAAGCTATAGCACCACGGGGGAATTCATAGAGGGCATCGGCTACAACCTGGACGACTGGACAAAATTTCTTCACGAGTTGGGGGTGCCAGTCGCAGTCGATGGCGAGGGAGACGATCCCGAAACGATAATCCGGGTGCCGGTTACCACCTATACCGTCGACGTCTTCAATGCCAAGCCCAGCGAGGAGCACTCGGCTTTGATGCACAGTGCGGCCGAGCAAGGGGGAGGATATCGCCAGTCAGCAACCAATCAGGCCGAGATTGAGCTAGCGCTCAGCCGTATTTTCGGCGACATCATCGACATCAATACGTCTTTCGCTGCGGTGACCTTACCCCTCAGTGCGACCAACCGAGCACAGGCTGAGAATAAGGTCTTTGTCGGCATGTTCCGACCCGCCAGTCAGCGCAAGCCAAGATGGCTGGGTAACCTTAAGCAATACCAACTGGCCAAGTTCGATGGCCAGATAGAGCTGGCTGACGTGAATTACGATCGCGCGATCAATCCGCAAACCGGTTTTGCGCAATCCTGCGCAACCAGTTTCTGGACCGAAGACACCTCGGAGGCGAGTAAAGCAGAAAATGTGACGGGGCCTTACTTCGAAGGCCTTGGAATGGATCCCAGCCCTGTCAGCGAGTGTTTGTCTGACTTCCGGGGCGAACGTAGCGTACTGTCCGATTCGCCGGACGGGCCCTTTGTGGAAAAAGGCGGCGCTGCCCAGCAGATTCGTGACCAATACACAGGTCAGCGCAGCAGCATACGCCAACTCCTTACCCAGACCGGAACGGCCGGACAGCTGAGGGATGTCACAGAGGCTGATGCGGGCGGAGTTGAGCTGCTCGCGTATTTGACGGGCGAGGATGCAGGGCTCAAGGGCGGTGACCTCAAGATTGTTGATGAGACCGGCGCATACGTCGATAACCCTGCGCTGGGAGACGAGGAGCAGGATCCCTATGAGGGGCTTCGTCCCACCGTTCATGGCGATATCGTCCACTCGCGGCCACTGACGATTACCTATGGCCCTACAGACCCGAATGACCTGAGCAAGGGCAGTGATTTCCGCATTTTTTACGGTGCCAATGATGGTTTATTCCGCGCGCTTGATCCGGCCACTGGGGCAGAAGAGTGGGCGTTTATTGCACAAGAGCACCTCGATGGTCTGCAACGACTCCGATCCAATACACCCACGGTGGACTATTTTGGTTTGGATGAATCACTTTCCAGTGCAATTGGCGCGGAGACCAAACGCTACTTTTTTGACGGCTCGACCGGTTCCTTTACCGAATACGATGGCGATAACGAGCTGGTTACCGGCTGGATTTTCCCCACCATGCGCAGGGGCGGAGGCCACATTTACGCCTTGGATGTGAGCCCCACGGGCGCACCGGGTGTGCCCCCAGCTGAGCCGGTGTTCATGTGGAAGGTCGGGCCCGAGCAGCTCACCCAAATGGGTGAGAGCTGGTCGACCCCGGTCACGGGTCGGATCAAACGTTATGTGGGCGGTGGATCAGAGGAAGCGCCTGATCCGGTCCTCATTTTTGGTGGCGGCTGGGACGCGTGTCTAGACGAGGATACGGCGGTGCTGCCCCTTGGCGGTTGCGCGGCCGGTAATCGACTCTATGTGCTCAATGCTCGCACGGGGGCGCTCCTTGGCGAATATGAAACAGAGGCCCCCGTGGTGGCCGAAGTGAGCACTCTCGATATTGATAACGATGGTTTTCTCGATTTCGCTTATGCAGCAGATGCTGCAGGTAATCTTTACCGGCTGAATTTCTCTAGCCTCGAGACCTTGATAGACGCCTATGCGGAGCCACTGGAACAAGCAGAGTGGTTTATCTCTAAGATTGCTAAATCATCAATGGCGACGGTGCGATTCTTCAACAAACCCGTCATCGGAGCCATACAGAATAGGGTATTTGTGACCATTGGCTCCGGTGACCGAGAGCGCCCTCTGAAGCAAAACTATCCCTATACCGATAATGTCTCGAACCGGTTTTATGCGTTCATCGACGAGCCTTACGGTGAGCCGACCAGCTTGGTCGATCTGGATGTGGAGGCCCCCACCGAATCTGATCGCGGCATGCTCAACGCCGCGTTGGGCCTTGCAGAGGGAGAAGTATTGGTCGATCAGCACCGAGGCTGGTACTTGGATCTACCGGATAGGGGTGAGCAAATCGTCAATCCCGCCGCTATCGGCGGTGGATTTGTGTTTTTTAATTCTTTCCAGCCTGAGGGTGGCACCAAGGGTTTCTGTAGCGATCTGGGTAAATCCAAGGGATATCGAGTACCGCTGTTTCGCCCTGAGAATGATGAGGGCAGAGAGTTTGGTGAAGGGGTGCCCATCCCGCCGATCATTGTAACCGTGAAGCTCAATTCGGGAGAGCCTAGTTGTACAGGACCCGATTGCGGGCCGGGCGAAATACCTAACGAGATCGTGACAGTGTGCATCGGCTGTGAAGGATTCGATCCGGTCGAAATTGTTCCTGCGGCAGACAGCGCAGTTCGCGAGGCGTATCGCGCCGAGGATATTGACCGGCTCTAGCAGTCAGTCAGTGCCACAATTGGCGTCACGCACCTGATAAGCGGTACTCAGCTGTGAGGCACGTTCGTCATCGGTCATAAACCGCACTTCGCCGCTGTCGTCCTGCACTCGCATTCTGGCGAAGGTCTCGAGCTTGAAGATATTGTCACGCGCCTGATCGCATAATGCCGGCTGGGGCTCGACCGCCTCGAGGCGAGCAGATTCTGACACATCCGCGCTCGCTGCCAGAGTGGATCGGTTCGCGCTGGACGCCGGACGTTCACTGGACTCGTTTTCTTCCAAGCTGACCGGTTTGGCGTAAGGGCGAAACCCCGACTCGATCCCTACTTCTGTGTACGGGACACCAGTCTCCGGTGGGCGGTCACTCAATACAGGGTTGCCGTTGTCATCCACCCAGCGATAGGTGGGGCTCGCATTTGCGGGCTGTCCCAGCAGGAGCAGCAGCAGTGAGGTGGTGGCGATACTGAAAAACGTTGGCTTTCTGTCCATAGAATGGCCCTCGCGTGGACTCATAACCCTAGCGCGCAGGTCATGAGCCATCAACGCCGATTATGGTCATTTGTCGACATCCCTTGACTTTGCCGCGTCTGCGCCCAGACAATTCGCGCTGTCACGCGAGCGGCAACGGTTATTGATGAGTACCCTCATCCTCTGGCCTACCTTTTGGACGGGATAGTCCTTCAGGCTGTTTGCGGGTTCCGTCAGGCGAGGCGCTGCCTTAGCCGCTCGGGCTCGACACTGCGTTATCCCGCAGGTCACCGATACACGGGTTTCGTGATCGTGGTCT
>CALKEI010000169.1 GCA_938085095.1 uncultured Luminiphilus sp.
ACAGGCGAGAGTTCCCATCAAGCCAGGAGACGAAGCTCACTCACTCGCCGCGCGGGTTTTGGCCGCCGAACACCAGATATACCCTGTGGCCGTTAACTGGCACATGACCGGGCGACTGAAATTGATCGATGGCGCGCTCCATAAGGATGGCGTACCGTTGCCCGCAACAGGGCACGTTTGGGAGGAACCGCTATGAGGTACTGGAGACCGACGGTGGCACTGGTCGTCAGCTTACTGCTCGCGCAGCCCACCTTCGCTGAGCGAGTGTTATCCCTTTATGAAGCGACGTACAAAACCACGGTGTCAGGAATAAAGGTGACGCTCACGCGCACGCTTCTCGAGGAGGCTGGCCGCTATCACCTACGCCAAGCGGGTAAGACTTTTTTGCTCAAGCTGAGCGAGGACTCTCAGTTTTCTCTGGCCGGCGATCAAATCGTCGGCGAGCAGTTTGTCTACCAGCTCACCGGCGTTAGCAACCGCCGACGCGAGGTGCTATTTGATGAGGGCGCCGGCACTATCCGCAGTCTTAGAAAGAAGGAATGGACCGAACATCCCTGGTCTCCCGAGGTACTCGACCGACTCAGCCAGCAGGAACAAATGCGCCTGCGACTTCTCCTCGCTGACGAACCCCCCGAGCGCATATCCCTCTCTATCGTCGATGGCCCACGCATTAAGTTGAAGCATTTTGATCTTGTGGAGGCCGCGACATTGGATACCCCGTTGGGCGCACTGAAAACGGTGCAGTATCGCTTGATACATGACGAGCCAGACGAGCGTAGCTCAGACACCTGGCTGGCGGTGGATCACGACTTTTTGATGGTGCGCACCGAGCACGTTGAACGGGGCGCCAAAACGGTGGTGCAGCTGAACAGTGCCAGCGTGGCGGGCACTCCCGTGACAGGTATCGATCAATAGCGTCTGACTCACCGCAACAGGCGTCGCCCCTATCACGCGCTCTGCACTGCTCAGGCTCTGGGTAAGGTCACGCCCCGCTGCCCCTGATACTTTCCTCCCCGGTCAGCATAGCTCGTCTCGCAGACCTCATCGGATTCAAAAAACAGCATTTGGGCAACGCCTTCATTAGCGTAGATTTTCGCCGGCAAGGTGGTCGTATTTGAAAACTCCAGGGTCACGTGGCCCTCCCACTCTGGCTCCAGCGGGGTGACATTGACGATGATGCCGCAGCGCGCGTAAGTGGACTTCCCCAGACAAATAGTCAGAACATTTCTCGGGATACGGAAATACTCAACGGTGCAGGCCAATGCAAAAGAGTTGGGTGGAATCACGCAGACATCGCCTTCGACATGGACAAAACTGTTTTCATCAAAGTGCTTTGGGTCCACCGTCGCCGAATGAATGTTAGTGAACACTTTGAATTCCCGAGAGCAGCGAACATCATAGCCATAGCTAGACGTGTCATAGGAAATGAGCCGGCGATCACCCTCCGTGCGAACCTGATCGGGCGCAAACGGTTCGATCATGCCCTCTTGCTCGGCCATGCGGCGAATCCATCGGTCTGATTTGATACTCAAGCGTCTTCTCCTGCTGATTGAATGGGCTGCACCCGGGGTGCTCAGTCACCCATACTGATGACCGGCCCGGCGGCCGGCTGTTGCTGCCCTAAATGTGCCGTTAATTGCCGAGCAGCCTCGTGATACACCTTTGCCACTGCACCCTCCGGGTCTGCCAGCACGATCGGCTGTCCCGCATCGGAGCACTCTCGAATCGCCCTGTCGAGCGGAATCTGGCCCAGTAGCGGCACGCCGTAGCGCTGAGCTAACTGCGCGCCACCCTCCTCACCAAACAATGGCTCTACGTGACCACAGGCAGTGCAAACGTGAGCCGCCATATTCTCGATCAGACCCAGCACCGGCACCTCTACCTTCTCGAACATCTCGATCCCTTTCTGGGCATCGAGCAACGCAATATCCTGCGGTGTCGTCACAATCACCGCCCCCGATAGCGTCGCGCGCTGTGCCAGCGTCAGCTGGATATCCCCGGTTCCAGGCGGCATGTCTACCAACAGTATGTCGAGATCGCCCCACAGGGTTTTCTCGAGAAGCTGAGCCATCGCCGAGCTGGCCATCGGACCACGCCACACCATGGGGGTGTTCGCCGAACTCAGATATCCCATAGACATGGTTTTGAGACCATGTGCCTCGACAGGCAGAAGAAATTCACCGTCCTGCTGATCTGGCGTGGTGCTCTCGGGCACACCAAGCATATGCTGCTGACTGGGACCATAAATATCAGCATCGAGCAACCCCACAGACAATCCCTGCTGCTTCAGTGCAGCAGCCAGATTGTTCGTGACGGTTGACTTGCCAACACCTCCTTTTCCGGAGGCCACAGCTACCACGTGGCGGGGAGATGACACCACTCTTTACCTCGGTTTCGGCGATACGGGGAGTATACCGCTTCCCTACCATCATCCGATCACCTCGCGACAGCGAAATCACCTAAAATCCGGTAGACTGCGCGCCTTCTTTAGCCGGATCCCGCTCCGCATGAGTGCCACCCCAAGAAAAATTCTGGTGACCTCGGCATTACCGTATGCCAACGCACCGTTGCATCTGGGGCACATGCTCGAGCAAACGCAAACCGATATCTGGGTGCGGTATCAACGGTCTCGCGGCCATGCTTGTCGTTATGTGTGCGCCGATGATGCTCACGGGACCGCCATCATGCTATCCGCAGAGGCTGCCAATCGGACTCCGGAGGAGCACATCGCTGCCATTCAGGCCCAGCATGAGCGAGATTCGGCAGGTTTTCTGATCCAATTTGACCAGTATCACTCGACCCATTCGCCTGAAAATCAGCGATGGTCCGAAACCGTATTTCAGCGGCTCGAGGCCGCCGGTCACATCACGGTTCGCGAGATCACTCAGGCGTATGACCCGGAAAAGGGGCTATTTCTTGCCGATCGATTTATCAAAGGGACCTGCCCAAAATGCAAGGCCCCGGACCAGTACGGTGATAATTGTGAGGCCTGCGGCGCCACTTACGCGCCTGCGGACCTTATTGACCCGGTCTCAGCGCTATCGGGCGCCACACCGATCGACAAAGCCTCGCAACATCTGTTTTTCCGACTCAGTAATTTTGAGGCTTTGCTCACTGACTGGGTCAACAGTGATCAACTGCAAGCCCCCATCGCCAACAAACTCAGGGAATGGCTGGAGGCAGGGTTGCAAGACTGGGACATCAGTCGCGACGCCCCCTACTTTGGTTTTGAGATTCCCGGCCACGCAGGCAAATATTTTTATGTGTGGCTCGATGCTCCCATTGGCTACATCGCCAGCCACGAGGTCCTGTGTCGAGAGCAAGGTGACGACTTTGATGCCTATTGGCTACCCGGAGGCGACACTGAGCTCTATCACTTTATCGGCAAGGACATTGTGAACTTTCACGGATTGTTCTGGCCCGCGATGCTGGAGAGTGCGGGTCTAAGGCAACCTACCGCAGTCTATGCGCACGGCTTCCTCACGGTGAACGGCGTCAAAATGTCCAAGAGCCGGGGTACTTTTATCCTCGCCGAGACCTATCTGGAACATTTGGACCCCGAGTACCTTCGCTACTACTACGCCGCCAAACTCTCGGGCGGGGTCGACGATATCGATCTCAATCTGGATGATTTCGTGCAGCGCGTGAATGCCGATCTGATCGGCAAGGTAGTGAATATCGCCAGCCGCTGCGCAGGTTTCCTACGTAAAAAATTCGACAACCGCATGAGTGCAGAGTGTGCGGAACCCGAGTTGGTGCGCGCTTTTATCGAAGCGGGCGAACCTATCGCTGACCTGTACGAGGCGCGGGAATTCAATCGCGCTATGCGCGAGATCATTGCCCTGGCGGACCGGGCTAACCAGTACATCGATGAGAAAAAGCCCTGGGCAATGGCCAAGGATGAAGCGCTGGCTGACCAGGTTCAGGCCGTGTGCTCGGTAGGCGTGAATCTTTTTAGAGTGCTCGCGACGTACCTCAAGCCGGTACTACCCTCGATGGCCGAAAAATCAGAAGCCTTCCTGCAGTGTTCGCTGGATTGGACGGCTCTGGAACGACCTTTGCTCGATCACGAACTGGCGCCATTTTCACCCCTCCTGCAACGCATCGACATGGAGGTGGTATCGGCCATGGTCGAGGCGAGTAAAAACGGCGCCTGAGTCCCACATACTTCCTGCCAGACACCTGATATATTGCTTATTATTGCGGTTTTGAGTCGATGTCAGTTCGCCGCAGGGGGATCACATGCTGGGTGATATCGCGCTGCTTTTGGTGGGCGCGGTCTTGGTCAACAACTTTGTGCTGGTACAGTTTTTGGGACTGTGCCCCTTTATGGGCGTGTCCAACAAACTCGAGACCGCGATGGGGATGTCTGTCGCCACCACATTTGTACTGACGCTGGCATCAGTCTGCAGTTACCTCACCTACAACTATCTTCTTGTCCCGCTTGACCTCGCGTATCTGCGAACGATCAGCTTCATTCTGGTCATCGCGGTGGTGGTGCAGTTCACCGAGATGGTGGTTCGCAAAACCAGTCCACTTCTGCACCGGGTGCTAGGGGTATTTCTTCCTCTGATCACGACCAACTGTGCCGTATTGGGCGTAGCACTGCTCAATATCAATCAGGCCCACAACTTTATTGAATCGCTCTTCTATGGCTTGGGTGCCGCCCTCGGGTTCTCGCTGGTGTTAATCCTGTTCGCTGCCATGCGCGAACGGCTCACCGTCGCGGATGTTCCCGAACCCTTTCAAGGCGCAGCCATCGGCATGATTACGGCGGGTCTGGCCTCGCTTGCGTTCATGGGTTTTGCGGGGCTGATCTGATGCTGGCAATGCTGAGTGACCAACCCTTGCTGGCCGCACTGACGGCGCTTTTGGGTCTAGGGGCAGCCTTCGGTGCTCTTCTGGGCTTTGCCGCGATTCGCTTTCGAGTCGAGGGCAATCCGATTAGCGAGCAGATCAATGCACTGCTCCCTCAAACCCAATGCGGGCAGTGTGGCTATCCCGGCTGTCGACCCTACTCCGAAGCGATTGCCGATGGTGATTCGATCAATAAATGCCCACCAGGTGGCGAAGAGACTATTCAGGCACTAGCAGACTTGCTGGATGTGGAGCCGCAGCCGCTCGATGCAGAGCACGGTGTAGAAAAAGAACCCGTTGTGGCATGGATTCGTGAGGACGAATGTATCGGTTGCACCAAATGTATTCAGGCCTGCCCGGTGGATGCTATTTTGGGTGCCGCAAAAGTCATGCATACCGTCATTGCTGATGAGTGCACGGGGTGCGATCTGTGTATCGAGCCCTGCCCAGTGGATTGCATCGATCTCATTCCCCGTAAAGAGGGCATCGCCTTCTGGCACTGGTCCCTGCCAGAAGATCGGGCGTCACGGTACGACGTCATTGCGACAGACGCCGGCACTCGAGACGCCGCATGAGAGCCATTCATGACATCCACGGAGGCATTCACCCCCCGGAGCGCAAGGCTTTATCCCGCCCGGGTGATTTACAGGAAGCACCCATACCGCCTGTCCTCGTCCTTCCCGTTCGCCAGCACTTGGGGGTACCTGCCCTACCGGTAGTAGCTGTCGGTGATACCGTGTTGGGGGGGCAGGTGCTCGCTGAGGCACAGGGAGTCATGAGTGTCCCGGTCCATGCTCCGACATCGGGCACCGTGATCGCGATTGAGTCGCGGCCCATCGCCCACGCCTCGGGACTGGCAGATCACTGCATCGTTATCCAGACCGACGGCGAAAATCGCTGGCTTGCCTTTGAAGGTATCGCGAACTGGCGAGAAATGGACCCAGCAAAACTGGTGGAGCGAATCCGGGAAGCCGGGATCGCCGGATTAGGAGGAGCGGGCTTCCCGACGGCTGTGAAGCTGAGCCCGGGACCCGCCCGATCGATCGAGACGTTGCTGATTAACGGTACCGAATGTGAGCCCTACATCACGGCCGACGATACGCTGATGCAGTGTCGGGCGGATGAGCTGGTTGAGGGTGCGCACATTCTCGCCCATATCCTCTCCGCCGACACGGTACTGATTGGCATCGAGGACAACAAACCTGACGCCATTGCCAGCGTCGAGGCGGCGATCAGTCGCGCGGGGGTTGATATTGAGCTGGCGACATTCCCGACCAAGTATCCCTCGGGGGGCGAGAAACAGATCATTGAGATCCTGACCGGCCAACAAGTGCCATCGGGCGGGATCCCTGCCGATATGGGTATCGTGTGTGTTAATCCGGGTACCGCGGTCGCCGCCCAGCAAGCCATCATCGATGGCAAGCCTCTCACCCACCGGATTGTTACGCTGACCGGCGAAGCGCTCGCGGCACCGCAAAACGTGACCGCTTGCCTGGGCACACCCATCACACAATTGCTGAAACATGCAGAACTGTCTGCTGAGGCGCAACAGAGGATCATTCACGGGGGACCGATGATGGGGTTTGCCGTATCGGATTTGAATGCCCCCATCACCAAGATCACCAACTGCCTGCTTGCTCCTACCGAGACTGAGTTGCCGCTGCCGGAGCCCGCTCAGCCCTGCATTCGCTGCGGCCACTGCGCCGAGGCCTGCCCGGCTTCGCTATTGCCGCAGCAACTTTATTGGTATGCCCGGGCAAAGGATCAGGAGCAGTTGGCAGAGCACCGACTATTCGACTGCATCGAGTGTGGGGCCTGTGCCTATGTCTGCCCCAGCCAGATACCGCTTGTTCAGTACTACCGGGCCGCCAAGGGTCAAATTCGCGACAGCGAGCAAGAAAAGCGCCGCTCGGATAACTCACGCGAACGATTCGAGGCGCGCCAAGCACGGCTTGAAGCAGAGACCGCTGCAAGGGAAGCCAAACGCGCTGCCCGCAAAGCGGCTGCACAAAGTAAGGCCGCCGAGACCGGTAGCGACCCCATTCAGGAAGCCATTGAACGCGCCAAAGCTCGCAAAGCGGAGCAGGAGCCGAATCCATGAGCCTGCTGCGGGTCACCTCACCCCACGCCTCTGGACAGGGTCAGGTATCAACTGTGATGCGGGATGTATTAGTCGCCACCCTGCCGGGCATATTGGTCCTGACTGCCTATTTCGGGCCGGGCACGTTGATCAATATCGTGTTCGGGGGTCTTATCGCCGTAGCGACTGAATATGCCGTCACCGCTTTGCGTGGTCGAAATCCCCGTGTAGCCATCAGCGATCTCAGCATACTCGTCACCTCGACACTCCTGTGCATTGCCCTGCCACCCTATGCGCCCTGGTGGCTGATTGTGATTGGCGTCCTGACCGCCGTGTTATTGGGCAAACAGGTATTTGGCGGGCTGGGCTATAACCCCTTTAATCCGGCTATGGTCGGCTACGTCGTGCTGCTCATTTCGTTTCCAGTGCAGATGAGCGCCTGGGCATCACCCAGGGGCTTGGCCGAGGTGCCAGGTCTCGGCGACACCCTGCGCCATCTATTTTCGCCCGGCACGATTGATGCGGTAACGGCAGCAACACCGTTGGATCTGCTCCGCCAAAATACCGGACTCCTGTTTGAGGATTTACTGACCAATAGCCCTGAGCTCACGGGTTGGGGGGGTATCGGATGGTTCGAAGTCAACCTCGCTTTCCTCGCTGGCGGCCTCTGGCTGTTGTATCGCCGGATCTTCACCTGGCATGCGCCCATTGCCATGCTCGTTGCCCTCGGCGCTTGCGCGCTCATTGGGTATGACGGTGGCAGCTCAGAAAGTGGCGGCAGTGCCTTTTTCCACCTCTTCAGTGGCGCCACCATGTTCGCGGCATTTTTCATTATTACGGACCCGGTCAGCTCGGCCGTTTCCAACAAAGGCCGGCTCCTGTTCGGCGCTCTCATCGGTGCCCTGATCTACCTGATTCGGACGCTAGGAAACTACCCCGATGCCGTCGCATTCGCCGTGCTGATTCTCAATTTTTGTGCGCCCTTCATCGACCACTACACGCAGCCCAAGGTGTACGGCACGGGGAGCCCCGAATCATGAAGTGGCTTGCCTCTATCGGCCTGAGTGGCACGGTACTCGCTCTCTTTGCGGCGGTCACCTCGGTCGCCATTGGCTGGACTTATCTCGGCACCAAGGTGCAAATTGACTTTGAGGTACGACGCGCGGAAGCCCGGCAATTGCTGGAAATTTTTCCGGCCGACACCCACGACAACGAGGTTGTCGACGATACCTTTTTGGTGGAGGCCGATACGGCATTATTGGGGATTCGTGAGGCGCGGCAGGGTTATCGGGTTCGGCAGGGCGGCACGGTAATCGGTGTCATCCTGCCTGCTACGGCTCGGGATGGTTATAGCGGCGATATCCGTGCACTCGTTGGCATCCGCCGCGACGGCACCGTCGCCGGAGTTCGCGTGGTATCCCACCGGGAGACACCGGGCCTGGGCGACAAAGTTGATTTGCGCAAGTCGGATTGGGTGCTGGGCTTCAATCATCACAGCCTCATCAATCCAGAGCTTGCGGGATGGAACGTACAAAAAGAAGGCGGCATTTTTGACCAGTTCACCGGCGCCACCGTCACGCCTCGTGCTGTGATCCTCGCCACGCGCCGCGCGCTCGAATACGCTACCCTGAATTCGGCACAACTTTTTGAAATAAAAGCGGACTCAGCATGAGCACTACGTCTTATCGTCAACTGACCCTCAACGGCTTGTGGAAAAACAATCCCGCGCTGGTGCAGTTGTTGGGCCTGTGCCCTTTGCTCGCGGTGACCGCGTCAACAGTCAACGCCCTGGGCCTCGCCGCCGCCACCCTCTTTGTGCTCATCGTGTCGAATACCTCGGTCTCGCTGATTCGCGCCGTAGTCTCAGACACCATTAGACTGCCGGTTTTTGTCATGATTATTGCGGCGGCTGTGACGGTCACTGAGCTGTTAATGCAGGCCTACAGTTACGAGCTCTATCAAATTCTCGGTATTTTTCTGCCGCTAATCACCACCAACTGCATCATTTTAGGCAGGGCCGATGCCTTTGCCCGAAAGAACGCCGTGCCTGCGGCGCTGTATGACGGCTTTATCATGGGCGTGGGATTTGGTGCCGTATTGGTGCTGCTGGGCGCCATTCGTGAACTGCTCGGCACAGGTGCCTTGTTCGCAGACATGCAGCTATTATTTGGTGCGGGAGCTGAGACATGGCGATGGCAGGTCTTTAGCGTCGATTACCCCTTTTTAGTGGCCATCTTGCCGCCTGGCGCGTTCTTGGTCACGGGCTGCCTGATCGCTCTAAAGAATCAGATCGACACCAGCCTCGAGCGCCGCGCGCGGGCCCGCGCAACGGCGCCGGTGGCGGGTAGCAAGCGAGTGCGGGTGACGGGCACCGTATCCTGACAAGACGCCACGTCAGATTGCCATTCAGGAAGCCAGCAGTGCGTCACCGGGCACAAGCGTGCCCAAAATCTCTTCCACCGCTGCGTCATCCATACCTTCATCCTCAGTAGCGCAGGCGTAGGTGCAGTACAGTAGCGCCACGCCATGCCCCAAATACCACTCCTGCACCACCGACCCGTCCTCCTGAAAAGACCCCGTCACACCCGAAAATTCCCCGAAAGCCGCCGCTAACCAGTCGGTAATCTCTGGCGACTCTTGTCGAGCGATTTCGGCGGGGCTTGCCACCTCGGCGCCATCTTGCTCCCGAATCAAGGCCGTCAGGGCCAATTCTCCAATCCCGTCCTGATCGGTGATGCAAACCGTGTCTTCCTGTTGCTCAGCAGACCACTCGGGAGGCAGCAGCAGACACCAATAATCGGTTTCGACAATGTTCATACCGGCATCCTTTCTATCAAGATCATCATTCTTCCCCTTTAGGTGGGTACGTCGCGACGTCTAACTGATGACTTCATCCATACTCAGTGCAAGTGACATCAAGATCGCATGCTCACGCCCCGACGACGCCGCATAATAATCGGGCCGACGCCCCGTCTCTTCAAACCCCATCGTCCGGTATAGCGCCTGCGCCGAGAGATTCGATTGCCTGACCTCCAAATCGACTCTCGTGACGCCCACAAGCGCCGCCAGAGACGCTCGCAACAATCGCTTCCCAAAACCCTGCCGTCTGCTCGAGGCAAGCACCCGCAGATCAATCATGTCAGC
>CALKEI010000170.1 GCA_938085095.1 uncultured Luminiphilus sp.
GGATAACAGGGATGTCTCGGGTGTTCAGGATGTGCTCTGGTTTACCGGACAGGCCCTGTGTATACACGGGCGGGTGCTGAAGTAACCAGACCTCATCCTCCGTCCCCGGCGCCCTTGAGGCGGTAAAGGCCTTCATGGCATCAAAGGTCGACTGATAATCCACCACGCCTAGACGACGAAGTCGCATCTCGTCAGAGCACCATAGACACCAACCCAGTGTCCATCAGATCCTGATGGATTAAACGCAGCTGTTCCTCGCTTTGCGCCTCAATGGTGATGGTGATGGATTGAAAAGTGCCGTTACGTGAGTCTTTAATCAGGACATCCCCCGGCTCGAACCCGGCAGCCCGCTGATTAAAAATGTTCATCACCGCGGGCTGAAAATCTTCCCCCGCACGTCCCAATACTTTGATTGGGTAAGGACAAGGAAAGACGATCTTGGGCGGAGGCTCAGTCACCGAGGGTCATCCCAACAGCTGTTGAAACCACAGCAGGATAGCGTCCCACAAGCGAGCGAAAAATCCGGCCGGCTCAATCGCTTGCAATACCTCAAGGGGCACCTCGCCGATGGGCTCTCCGGAACGCGTCATGATGACCCGCCCCACAACATCACCGATGGCCAGCGGCGCAACAAGAGGCTGAATCACCTCTGCAGACAAATTGATCTGCGCGGTGCTCCTTGGCAGGGTTAGCACAACCTCTTTTGTGACCCCAAGGGCAACCTGTTGCGCCTGGCCCTTCCAAACCCGGTCTTCAGTCAGGGTCATATCAGCGCTCAGAGGCCTGACCGTCTCATAAAAACGAAATCCATAGTTAAGCAGACTGCGCGTCTCTGACTTTCGGCTCGCCGTCGAGCTGCTTCCCATGACGACAGAGACCAGTCGCATCCCCTCCCGCTGAGCGGACGCCACAAGACCATAACCCGCAACGCTGGTATACCCAGTTTTTAAACCATCAACCGAGTCATCCTCGCGCAACAGGTGGTTGCGGTTGTATTGCGTGATGTCGTTGTAAGTGTAGCTTTGCTCCTTATATACCGCGTAGCGCTCCGGGTGGTCACGAATTGCGGCTATAGCGGTCGTGGCGAGGTCACGCGCGGTCGCCAAATGTTCGGCGTGCGGAAGTCCGTGACTATTTTCGAAATGGGTGCCCGTCAGCCCCATCTCCTGTGCATAACGGTTCATCAAATCCACGAATGCGGCTTCACTGCCCGCGATATGTTCAGCAATCGCAACGGTGGCATCGTTTCCCGACGAGATGACGATACCCCGCTCCAGCTCCGCAACCGTGACAGGCTTACCGGGCTCGATCCACATGAGCGAAGACCCTTTAAATACGGGATTCTGGGACCACGCGTTACGGCTCACCTGCACAATATCCTCCAAACTGAGCCGACCCAGTTCGACTTCTTGGGCGAGGATATAAGCCGTCATTAACTTAGTCAGGCTTGCCGGGGGCAGCTGCAGGTCAGCATTGTGATCAACGAGCACGGTTCCGGTATCAAAATCAACCAACAAATAGGAATCGGCATTGATAGCGGGGGGCGAGGGCACTAGGCCCGTATTGGCAAGCGCAGCTAATGGAAACCACATCGCGCCAATCAGGTATTGGAATGAACGCTTCAGCGTCACTCGCACTCCTAACATCAATTGAATCTCCCCATGGCCGTCATAAAACACGGCGTCAGTGTACGCCCGCGAGGCACCCGATGAAAATCATGCGCTCACGGTAATCGCTGTGGCGACATATGACCACCTTCCATCAGGACGGTGCGCGCGCGCTCCAGAGCTTGTGGATCGGCAAACGGCCCCACTCTGACCCGGTGCAGTCGGTTGCCCTCTACGTCCACCGGACTGGTCGTCGCCGGATAACCCCATCGATCGTTAACTTCCTTGACAACCTGATGGGCGGTATCGGGGGACTGATAGGCGCCGAGCTGCAGATACCGATAAGTCAATGCGGGTGATGCGCGCCGGTCATCGACGCCCGCCAGGTCGATCGACTCTATCAGCACCAAGGCGGTGCCCTGCTCGGCAAAACCAAGCTGCTTCGCCGCACCGTACGATAAATCGATCAACCGATCGGGATGAAAGGGTCCGCGGTCGTTCACCCTCAATACGACGCGCTGCTGGTTACCCAGATTGGTGACGCGCACATAGCTGGGAATTGGCAGGGATCGATGCGCCGCCGTCGCGGCAAACACATCGAAAATTTCGCCATTAGCGGTCGACCGCCCCTGAAATTTCATCCCGTACCAAGAGGCAATGCCCTGCTCTCGATACCCCCGGTGCGCGGCAAGTACGGTGTAGGTCTCGCCATTGACCTCGTAAGGGCTCGTATTGCCATTGGGCAGCAAAGGGTCGGGACGCGGCACCGCGTCCTGCCAGACCGGACTGCCGATCGCACTTGGCGCGCTGTCCGCCTCTTCATGGGGTGCATTAACCGGGATTGGTGCGCAGGCCGCCAGAGCTGCCAGACCGAGCCCGAAGAGAATGCTCTGGCAGCGATTCAACGCTCTGAGCGCGCTGAGACAATTGCTTGGCTGAGGTCCCATACCGCCATCGCGTACATCGCGCTGTGGTTATAGCGAGTGATGACATAGAAATTCTGCAGGCCTAACCAATAGCGCATCCCACCCTCCTCTTCGAGACGCAGCGGAGTTGCTATCACTTTAGGGTCCATCGGTTCCGCCGGCTTTAACCCCTCGAGCGCTAAAGCGGCAATGGTCTGAGTGGGCTTCAAACCGCGGTCGAACAAATTCGGATCGGGGTCCTCGGGGATACCATCTACCGTCACGCCGTCTCCCGGGCGCCACCCATGGGCCTTCAGGTAGTGGCCGACGCTGGCGATCGCATCCGCCGGGTCATCCCAGATATCCGGTGCCGCCGCACCCTCGTAACTGCGGGCATAGGCGCGATAACTCGATGGCATGAACTGACCGTAGCCCATCGCGCCGGCGTAGGAGCCTTTCAAGGCGAGCGGGTCTTTGCCGGATTCCCAAGCCAGCACCAGAAACTGCTCAAGCTCACGAGTAAAAAAAGGCGACCGTCTTGGGTAGTCAAAGGCGAGAGTGGAGAGTGCATCAATCACCCGATAGCTGCCCGTAATGCGACCGTAATAGGTCTCCACCCCGATAATGGCCACCATGAGCTCTGGTGGCACGCCCGTGCGGCCGGCAACCGTCTGCAGCGTGCTTTCGTGAGCGTTCCAGAAGCTCACGCCCTCTGTGATACGGCGCTCGGTCAGAAAGATCTTGCGGTATTCATGCCAGGCCTTGGTTTTTTCTGCGGGGCGCGCGATCGCCTCTAAAATACTCTGTTGCCGCTGCGCCGCGTCGATGAGCTGCCGCGCCCACTCTGGATCCACACCCGCGTCTTCCGCTGCGGTAATCACCGCTCTGGCCGCTTCCCGATCACTGTAATCGCCGGCACTCGCGAGTGTGGCGAGGCACAACCCAATCCAAATCAGTAAGACGCGACTGCACCACCACCGAATGGGTATAACAGGTGAACATGAGAAACAACGTATCGCGCTCATCGAGATAGAATCCTCTTTTCGGTGCTGATCGCGGTGAGAATACCGAAACCGAGCATCAAGGTAACAATGGAAGTACCTCCGAAGCTCACAAAAGGCAGTGGCACCCCAACGACGGGCAGCACCCCGGCCACCATGCCCATATTGACGATGACATAGACGCAGAACGTCAGAGTGATCGCGCTGGCGAGCAATCTGCCGTAACTGGTTTGGGCGGTAAAGCTAATCCATAGGCCTCGGGCTACCACCAGACCATACAACAACAACAGACCCAAAACGCCCCGTAAGCCCCACTCCTCTGCCAGTACCGCGATAATAAAATCCGTTTGGCTCTCGGGCAAAAAGTCCAAGTGCGACTGGGTGCCCTGCAGCCAACCCTTTCCGGTCCAACCGCCTGACCCTATGGCCGTTTTGGATTGGATGATATTCCAACCCGCTCCCAGTCTGTCCGCCTCCGGGTCAAACAGAGTGAGGATCCGCTGTTTTTGGTAATCCCTGAGCAGATACAGCCAGGCCGGCCAGATACAGGCCAGTGCGGCCAGAGCACCCGACAGTATCTGCCACCAGCTAACCCCAGCCATGAACACCACGAACAGACCGCTGGCGGCGACCAAGATAGCCGTTCCCAAATCGGGCTGGACAGCAATCGCCACTGCGGGAAAGGCAATCATGAGTAGCGCGACCACTGTGACACCGAGACGCGGTGGCAGTCCGTGACGGACTATCCACGCCGCCACCACCAACGGCATAGCAATCTTCATGATCTCTGAGGGCTGAAAGCGAATAACACCGAGGCTCAACCAGCGTTGCGCACCCTTCGCACCGACTCCGAAGAAGGGAATCATCAGCAGTAACAAGAGCGCCGCCAAGTAAAGTGCCGGTGCCCAGCGCTCCAGGGTGTCGAGGCGAACCTGCGCCACCACCAATAGCACGCCGAAGCCCACCACAAAGTTACGAATCTGACGGTTCACCGTGTTCCAGTCGCCATCTGACGCACTGAACAGAACAAACAAACCCACCACCGCGATGGCTAGGACGGGGGCAAGTAACACCACATCGAGATGCAAACGTTCTGCAGGGGTCCGCGCTCGAGCAAAGTCCCGGTCAGAGCCCTCTAAAAAGCGCGCGTACTCAGACATCGCTGGCCTCTCCCAACCACGCATCGATCACGCGACGGGCTACCGGCGATGCTGCACCGCTGCCACCTCCATTCTCAGCGATCACCGCCACCACAATGCGGGGATTCTCGACAGGCGCAAAGGCAATAAACAGCCCGTGGTTCCGGTTGCGTTCACTGATGGCATCCTCGTCATAGATCGCATCCTGCGCGATGCTGACTACCTGAGACGTTCCGGTCTTGCTCGCCATCTGATAACCCATACCCTTGGAGATGCTGGCTGCTGTCCCCCGTGGTGAGTGCACGACGTCTACCATGCCCGCTACCACCGCTTCCCAATCATCCTCATCAATCTCAAGACGCGGTCGCTGGACACCGCCGACGGTTAGGTCGCCGACACGATGCACCAGCGATGGCACGAAACTCTCTCCCTTATTCGCCAGCATCATGGCCGCCTGCGCCAACTGCAAGGGCGTCGCCAGCATATAACCCTGGCCAATGCCGGCACTGATCGTTTCACCGGGATACCACGGCTCACCCAAGGCAGTCCGCTTCCATTGGCTGCTGGGTAAAATGCCGTCTTGCTCGCCGGTGGTATCGATCCCCGTTCGCTGCCCCAAACCATAAGGCTGCAATACCTCTGCCATCGTATCGATCCCCATACGGTGGGCTAAATCGTAAAAAAAAGTATCGCAGGACTCTGCGATAGCCATATGCACATTCACTGTTTCAGCGTGGCCCGTCCCGCGCACTCGCAACGTCCAGTCCCGATAACGCCGATCATCGCCAGGCAGTCGATACCAGCCGGGGTCGGGGATTGCCGTGTCTGGCGTAATGAAATCACGCGCCAGCGCGCCAACGCTAATCATTGGCTTGACCGTTGACCCCGGCGGATATTGACCCTGTACCGCGCGATTCAGGAGCGGCGTATCCAGCGAACCCCTCAGCTGGGCGTAATCGGAGTAGCTGATCCCTTCAACAAAAAGATTCGCGTCATAGCTGGGATTGGAAACCATAGCCAGTACGCCACCGGTAGCCGGATCCAGCGCCACGACTGCACCTCGTTGATCACCCAGCGCTGCGACGGCCTCGCGCTGGAGATCCAGATCCAGATACAGGCGCAAGTTCTTTCCCGGTTCGGGGGCCTGTTTTTCAAGGACGCGTAACACACGTCCATGGGCATTAGTTTCGATGTGTTGAAATCCGGGTTTGCCATGCAAGAGCGGTTCGTAGCGCTTTTCCAAACCGACTTTGCCGGTGTGTAGCGTGCCTCGATAGCGCTCTGTATCGAGCTCATCCAGATCATCCGCGCTGACTCTACCGACATAACCCAGGACATGGCTAAGCGCTTCACCATAGGGATAATCGCGCGTCAGCTGGGCGTCAACCACTACTCCTGGCATAGCATGCAGATCTACCGCAACGCGCGCGAGAGCCGTATCGTCCAGCCCGAGCTTAATCGGTACCGACTCAAAAGGGCGTCGCCGCTCCGACCGCTCCCGAAACGCCTCCAGCTCACGATCCGTGAGCGAAAGACGTTCTGTGAGGGCCAGTATTAATGCCTCGGAATTCTCGCTCCGCTCTCTCACCACGCCGATCACAAAGGTGGGTTTATTCACCGCCAGTAACCTTCCCTTGCGATCGACGATCTGCCCCCGGGTCGGCGGAATGACTTCCACCCTGATGCGGTTGCGATCCGATTGGGTGAGAAAGTCGTCGTGTTGCGTAATTTGCAACGAGTAATAACGATAAACGAGGACGCTCAGCAGGAGGGAAATGCCCAGCAGTGCGGCGATCAGCCTGGAGCGGTTAATCATCCACTCCCGACGCGTATCTCGCAGGGCATCAAGTGGTCTGAGCATCAGTTACCCCGATGATAGGGATGGCCTGCCTTTATCGACCATGCGCGATACAGCTGCTCTGAGAGAATCACTCGCACCAGCGGATGCGGCAGCGTGATGCGCCCGAAAGACCATCGCTCTTTTGCCATGCCAAGAACACTCTGGTGCAGACCGTCTGGCCCGCCGATAGCGATGCTCACCTGCTCACCCTGCATCTGCCAATGATCAAATCGCTCGGCAATCATCTCAGTGCTGATCTCCAGGCCGGCAACGTCGAGTGCAATCAAATAATCATCGCGACTGAGGCGCGCACGGATCGCATCGGCTTCCTGTTCTCGGTAGCGTTCCTCGGAGGAACTCCCGCGTTTCGCCGGTGGAATATCCAGCCACTCCACTGGCATTTCCCGGGGCAGACGGCGCGCATATTCTTCGACCCCCTGATCTACCCATGCCGGCATTTTTTGCCCCACTGCCAGCACTCGTAGCCGCATTAGCTGTCCTGAGGTTGCGCGCTCTGCACAGACCACAGTCGCTCGAGATCATAAAAATTTCGGGCTGCTGGCTGCATCACATGGACCACGACATCACCGAAATCCACGAGTACCCAATCACCGCCGCGCTCACCTTCGACGCCCAAGGGCCTGACTCCCTGCTCTTTGGCCTTCATCAGGACGTTGTTAGCGAGAGATTTTACGTGGCGGCTCGATGTGCCGCTGGCTACCACTAACCAGTCCATCACCGAACTGAGTTCTCGGACATCGAGCACCACAGGCTCCAGCGCCTTGAGATCTTCAAGCGCTGTTTGTGCGAGCGAGAGTAACGCAGCGCCGTGGGGTATCTCCGGGACCGACGTTTCAGCTTTCATTTGTTGTCAAAACCAAAAAGACCATGTTGGGCAATATACTCCATTACTGCGTCGGGAAGCAGAAAGCGCGGGTCATGCCCCGCGCTGATCATTGCTCGAATATCGGTGGACGCAATATCGAGAAGCGGCTGCTGCAAACTGATGACGCCTCCGGCAGGCCGTGATAGCAACGCGGCGTGGTCCACTGCGTGATGCGCCATCCAATTAGAGACTTCGTCAACTGGCGGCAAAGCGCCGGGACGATCCATAACCACCAGATGAGCAAAGTCGAGTAGCCGCTGCCATTTAGACCACAGCGGCAGTGTTGCGAGGGTGTCCGAACCAACGATCCACACTAGCGTGCGCTCGGCGCCGTATGTGAGACGGAGACTCTCCAGGGTATCAATGGTGTAAGACGGCCCCGGCCGCTCCAACTCCAGCGGGTCTACCTCTAGACCCGGCACGGCGGCGACCGCTAGACGTAGCATCGCCAACCGATGTGCCGCACTGAGACTAGCCGCGTCTTTCAGAGGAGATTGCGCGGCGGGGACCAAATTGACCCGCTCGAGATCGAGGCAGTCACGCACGGCCATGGCGCCGCGCAAGTGCCCGATGTGCACGGGATCGAACGCGCCGCCCAGAAAACCTACAGGACCGCTGCCGTCAACCATAGACGTGCTCACTGGCGAATGTGGCCATCACCCTTAACAATGTATTTACGTGACGTCAGGCCTTCCAAGCCTACGGGACCCCTTGCGTGAAGCTTGCCGGTGGAAATACCAATCTCAGCACCGAGACCGTACTCAAATCCGTCTGCGAATCGGGTAGAGACGTTGTGCATCACAGAGCCAGAATCGACCTCGCGTAAAAATCGCGATGCTGTCGCGAGGTTCTCGGTCACAATACTGTCGGTGTGGTCGGAGCCGTACTGTGCGATGTGCGCCATCGCCTCGCTCACATCGTTGACCATCCTGACTGACAGTATCGGAGCCAAGTACTCCGTCGACCAATCCGCCTCCGAGGCATCGATTGTGATCGCAGGGGCCACTCGACGCGACTCCGCACAACCCCTCAGTTCGACACCCTCTGCCTGCAGCGCCGTCACCAGATCAGGCAGCATCGCCGACTGCGCCTTGGCGACCAGCAGCGTTTCCATCGTGTTGCAGGTGCCGTAGCGCTGAGTCTTGGCATTGAATGCAATGCGATGCGCCTTCTCACAGTCTGCTTCGCTATCAATATAAACGTGACAAATGCCGTCAAGGTGGGCCAGAACCGGCACCTTACTCTCGGCAGCGACCCGCTCAATCAACCCTTTTCCACCCCGCGGTACCACCAGATCGACGTACTCAGGCATGGTCAGCATTGCCCCCACCGCGGCGCGATCGACGACCGGCACCACCTGCGCTGCCTCGATCGGCATACCCGCTTCGGCCAGTCCCGCAGCCAACGCCTCACCCAGCTTGGTATTGGAGCGGATAGCTTCGGAACCGCCTCTGAGGATGACGGCGTTGCCCGCTTTCAGACACAGAGACGCAGCCTCCACCGTAACGTTTGGCCGCGACTCGTAAATCATACCGATAACGCCCAGCGGGACGCGCATGGTGCCCACGTCAATGCCTGACGGCATCCGCTGTAGATCGGTGATGGTACCGATAGGGTCAGGCAAAGCAGCCACCTGAGAAAGCCCCTCCTCTAACGCGTCCAATCTTGCCGGCGTGAGTGCGAGGCGATCCATCAAGGCCGCATCCAGACCTTGGCTGCGGCCCTGTTCCAAGTCAGCCTCGTTGGCCGCCAGAATGGCCTCCCGGGTGGCAGTGATCGCCTCCCGTATCGCGATCAAGGCCACATTACGTTGCTCACCGCTGGCACTGGCCACCACGCGGGATGCGGCGCGAGCCGCATACCCCATTTCTGTCATGGCGGTTTGAATATCCATTAGCTTTCCCGTCACTGACCCCGGGAGTTACTCCTGCCCACCCTCAGCGTCTGCCGCTGACACCAACTCTTTGAGCTCGCCAGAGGCTTCCATATCGCAGACGATGTCACAGCCGCCCACCAGTTCGCCATCGACCCACAATTGGGGAAACGTAGGCCAGTTGGCGTAGGTCGGCAGATTCGCGCGGATGTCGGGACTGCTCAATACGTCCACGTAGGCGAATTTTTCACCGCAGGACATTAAGGCCTGCACGGTGCGAGCAGAAAATCCGCACTGGGGTTGGTTAGGCGAGCCCTTCATGTAGAGAATAATGCGATTCCCCTCTACCTGCTCGCGGATCGTCTCCATAATGTCCATACACTGCTCCATCGTGGCGGGTTACCCGCCATTGCTTTCGTTTGATCAAGGCCCCTATTGTAATACGACAATGGCACTGCAAGAGAGGCCCCCGAATAAAACTCCCCTTGCAATGCATTTGACTCCATCTGGCGCTCAGCTACTCTTACTTTTCTTCCCGCCAACTGAATGGGCCCCTGCGCGATGCCGGACGTGACCCCTGCCATTATGCCGACCTATGGTCGTCGGCTGCCCGTCACTTTCTCTCGAGGGGAAGGCGCGGTGCTCTACGACACGGCGGATCGCGCCTATCTGGACGGCCTGTCCGGAATCGCTGTCACCAACCTGGGGCATCGACATCCGCGCGTCACCGAGGCAGTGATCGAGCAGGCCAAGCGATTGGTGCACACTTCTAACCTGTTTCAAATTGGTCTGCAGGAAGCGGTTGCAGAGCAACTTCGCGCCATGACCGGCATGGAAAACATGTTTTTCTGCAATTCGGGCGCAGAGGCGAATGAGGCGGCCATAAAACTAGCGCGGCGCTTCGGCCATCAAAAAGGGGTCGAGAAACCAAAGATTATTGTGCTGGATGGCGCGTTTCACGGCCGTACGATCGGCGCGCTGTCCGCCACGGGCAACCAGAAAATTCGCCAAGGCTTCGGACCTCTTCTGGAAGGATTTGAGCGGGTCCCGCCCAATGATCTAGCCGCCATCGACGCGCTGGGTGTGGCACTGAACGACGTGGTCGCCGTGCTGGTAGAGCCCATTTTGGGAGAGGGCGGCATTCGGCCACTGGACACTGATTATCTCCACGGCCTGCGCACGCTCTGCACCAAAAATCAGTGGCTACTCATGTTCGATGAAGTACAAACGGGAAACGGACGCTGCGGTTCGATTTATGTTTTTGAACAAATGGCAGTGGAACCCGACGTATTGCTCACGGCGAAGGGATTGGGCAATGGCCTGCCTATTGGCGTCTGTATGGCGAGGGGCGTCGCCGCAGAACAGCTCGGCCCTGGCGATCATGGATCGACCTATGGCGGTAACCCATTGTGCTGCGCCGCTGCGCAGGCGGTGTTGACCACGCTCGCAGAAGATAATGTGATGTCACAGGCCGAACATATCAGAGACTCATTGCTCACCGCTTTACACGATCATCTGGCAGACCCGGCGCTCGTTACCGAAGTGCGGGGGCGCGGTCTTATGATAGGCATACAGCCAAATACTGCGACTGACGAGGTCGTGCAGCGCGGTCTCGATCGGGGATTGCTGCTCAACATCGCGGGGGGAGATACTATACGGGTGCTGCCGCCACTGGTGATGAGCTTGGAGCAGGCGGGTGAATTGGGCGCAGGTATCGCGCATATCCTCAACGAGATCGCACAGCAGGAAGATCGCGCATGACCGCGCCAAGACATTTTCTCACCCTCATGGATCTCTCGCCCGATGAAGTACGCGGCCTCGTTGGCCGAGCGATTGAACTGAAAAGCCAGCATCGTGCCGGTACTGGCACGCATACTCTCGACGGCAAAGTGCTCGCGATGATTTTCACCAAGGCTTCCACCCGCACCCGCGTGTCATTTGAAGCCGGTATGGCGCAGCTAGGCGGCAGCGCGCTGTTTCTCTCGGGTCAGGATACGCAGCTGGGTCGGGGCGAGCCAATACACGACAGTGCCCGGGTCATTTCCTCGATGGTGGATATTGTCATGATTCGGACGTTCGCCCACGCCGATGTTGAGCAGTTTGCAGCGCACTCTAGTGTGCCTGTCATCAATGGTTTGACCGACGACTATCACCCCTGCCAAATACTGGCAGATCTGCAAACCTATTTTGAAGTTCGGGGGGAGATCAGCGGGCGAAAAGTCTGCTGGTTGGGCGATGGCAACAACGTCTGTCATTCCTGGATGAACGCCGCGCGACTGCTAGACTTCGAGCTGGTCATTGCCTGTCCCGAAGGGTATGACCCCGACGTAACGCTGCTAGAAGCCTGCCGCCAACATGCTCACATAGAGCGCGATCCGCTGGTGGCGGCACTCAACGCAGATCTCCTCGTCACCGATGTTTGGGCCTCTATGGGACAGGAACAGGAGCAGGAGGAACGCGCGGCAAGCTTACAACCCTACCAATTGAATCAAGCGTTGCTCGAGCGCGCAGCGCCCGATGCGCTTTACATGCACTGCTTGCCCGCCCACCGTGGCGAGGAAATCAGTACAGAACTGATGGATGCGCCCGACACTGTGATTTGGCAGGAAGCAGAAAACCGGTTGCACGCGCAAAAAGCGCTCATGGAGCTGCTACTCAATGCCTGATCTCAGTTGAGTGGCCGCCAAGCTTTGTGGGTATTACCTCTTTTAGGTCTATCGGCACAAAAAACTTTGTCACGTCTTCATTAACCGCGACAACGCCGTTTTCGATATAAAAGTCAGTGGCTTAGCCCTAATAACGCCCCAGCACCATCGCCTTACCCACAGATTATCCACAAAAAAGACCCAGCATCCTCTGCTTGCATTGTCGGCCAGACCCGCCTATCTTGGGGTTTCCGGAGCTGTGAACCCCCAGATATAGTTGTTGAGCCAAAAAAAGACGATAGCTCAACATAAGCCCATTTCCGGTAAAAAGTGATAGCACATCTCGACAAATTGGCGTTTCAGAGGCAGCCCAAGATATGCAAACAGGCAGTGAGTCAATAGAACAGGAAAATGTCGCGTCCACTCCAGCTGCGACGCTAGACAACCCTAACCCGACCCGGCTGTCAGCCACCGCGCCGGGACAGTTGCGAGTGATTAAACGCAACGGCACCGTAGTGCCCTTCGAAGACAGCAAGATTACAGTCGCCATTACGAAAGCCTTTTTGGCAGTAGAAGGTGGCACAGCGGCAGCGAGCAGTCGGATTCATGAAACGGTTGCCAGCCTGACTTCACAGGTAGTGGCCACGTTTAAACGCAGAATGCCCTCGGGCGGCACGCTGCACATTGAAGATATTCAAGATCAGGTAGAGCTGGAGTTGATGCGCGGGGGAGAACATAAAATCGCCCGCGACTATGTGATTTACCGAGAGGCGCGACGCCAGGAACGTGATGCCAATGTACAGCTCTCGCCAGAGTCGCAGGCAGCCGCCAAGGGAATCAACATTGTTTACCCGGATGGCAGCAAGGCGCCACTCGATATTGAGCGTATCGGCACAATTGTGTCCGAGGCCTGTGCTGATCTGGAGGACGTGAGCGAGTCCGCCATTATCGACGAAGCTCTGCGTAATCTTTACGACGGTGTCTCAGCCAAAGAATGCAGTACCTCTCTGGTGATCACGGCGCGCACGCTGATCGAGCAGGAGCCTAACTACAGCTATGCAGCAGCGCGGCTGCTGCTCGACGATCTGCGCGCAGAAGGCCTGGCATTTCTCGGCATCGCAGACAAGGCAACTCAGGCAGAGATGAATACGCTCTACCCGCAGGCGTTAAAGGCGTATATCCAGCGCGGCATTGAGCTGGAACTGTTGGCGCCCAACTTGGCCGAATTCGACTTGGATAGGCTGGGCGAAGCGCTAGACGCTGACCGCGACCTGCAGTTCACCTACCTCGGCCTGCAGACGCTCTATGACCGATACTTTATCCACAGCGACGAAGTGCGATTTGAGCTCCCGCAGATATTCTTTATGCGAGTTGCCATGGGTCTCTCGACAAGGGAAGACGACCCCAATGCACGAGCCATTGAGTTCTATCGTCTGCTGTCCTCGTTCGACTACATGAGCTCGACACCCACGCTGTTTAACTCCGGCACACTCAGACCACAGCTGAGCTCCTGTTACCTGACTACCGTGCCCGATGATCTATTTGGCATTTACGGGGCGATTCAGGACAACGCCATGCTGTCCAAGTTTGCAGGCGGACTGGGTAATGATTGGACTCCAGTGCGCGCGTTGGGTGCCTATATTAAAGGGACCAACGGCAAGAGCCAGGGCATTGTGCCTTTCCTCAAAGTCGTGAATGACACGGCCGTCGCCGTGAATCAGGGCGGCAAGCGTAAAGGCGCGGTGTGTGCGTATCTGGAAACCTGGCACATGGACATTGAGGAGTTTCTTGACCTGCGCAAGAACACCGGTGATGACCGTCGTCGTACCCATGACATGAATACCGCCAACTGGATCCCCGATTTGTTCATGAAGCGAGTGGTTGAGGATGGCGACTGGACACTTTTCTCACCCAACGATGTACCCGACCTGCATGACCTTTATGGCAAAGCGTTTGAAGAACGTTATGAGCAGTATGAGCAGATGGCTCGGGACGGGGAGCTCAAATTATATAAAACCCTCAAAGCGCAGAACGTCTGGCGCAAGATGCTGGGCATGATCTTTGAGACCGGCCATCCCTGGATGACCTTTAAAGACCCGTGCAACCTCCGATCACCCCAGCAGCATTGTGGTGTCGTGCATTCCTCCAACCTGTGCACCGAGATCACGCTGAATACCAATGCAGAAGAGGTCGCTGTGTGTAATCTGGGTTCAGTCAACCTGCCCCAGCATATCGAAAATGGCGAGCTCAACCTCGATAAGCTCCGAGGCACGGTTCGCACCGCGATCCGCATGTTGGATAACGTGATCGACATCAATTACTACTCAGTGCCGCAAGCAGAGACCTCTAATTTCCGTCATCGACCGATCGGTCTCGGTCTGATGGGCTTTCAGGATGCGCTTTACAAGATCGACGCGCCCTACGGTTCAGAGGGTGCAGTGACTTTTGCAGATCGCTCTATGGAAGCCATCAGCTACTTCGCCATTGAAGCATCGAGCGAACTGGCGGCAGAACGCAGCAGTTACTCGTCATACGAGGGCTCACTGTGGAGCCAAGGTATTTTCCCGCTGGACTCGCTGGATATCCTGATAGCGCAGCGCGGCGAAAAATACATCAACGTCAACCGTGACAAGACCCTTGATTGGGACGCGCTGAAGGCCAAGGTCGCCGCAGCGGGCATGCGCAACTCTAACGTGATGGCCATCGCGCCGACGGCAACGATTGCCAATATCACAGGGGTCTCGCAGTCGATCGAGCCGACGTACCAGAACCTTTATGTGAAATCGAATCTTTCGGGTGAATTCACAGTAGTGAACCCCTACTTGGTCAATGATCTCAAGAGTCGGGATTTGTGGGACAAGGTCATGGTAAACGACCTGAAATACTTCGATGGCAGCGTGCAAACCATCGATCGCATCCCGGCAGATCTGAAGGCGAAATATGCCACTGCGTTTGAGGTGGAACCCAGATGGCTAGTCGACAGCGCGAGCCGCCGGCAAAAGTGGATCGATCAAGCCCAGTCGCTAAACCTTTACATCAATAACGCCAGTGGCAAAAAGCTCGATGTGACCTACCGTATGGCGTGGTTTAGCGGCCTCAAAACGACCTACTACCTGAGATCGCTGGCAGCGACCGGCACCGAGAAGTCGACCGTTGATACCGGCAACCTCAATGCGGTCTCGAACGCTACCGAGACCCCCCAGCCAGCACCAGTGCCACAGGCCTGTTCGCTGGATGACCCAGACTGTGAAGCCTGCCAATAAAGGCCAGCTTTAAAAGGAGACAAAACATCATGTTGACTTGGGACGACTACAATCAGGAAGAGAGCGCTTCAGTCGCGACCGCAGCGCCTGAGCCTGCTGTTGTGGCCGCTGCAGCAGCGGCACAAAGAGTGGTTGAAACACCTGAACCACCCGCCATTGACTCCGCCTCTTCAGAACCCTCCCCCGAGGCCATGCAAGCCGCTGAAGCAGTCATAGCCAATATGGATGCCTCGGCAGGCGTTGAAGAGCTCGAGATGGGCGCCTCACGGGTTTCGGTAGACGAAAAAGCGATGATTAACTGCCGCGCCGATCTCAATCAGCTCGTGCCATTCAAGTACGACTGGGCTTGGCAAAAATATATCGATGGTTGTGCGAACCATTGGATGCCACAGGAAGTCAACATGACTGCCGATGTGGCCACCTGGAAGAACAAAGAGGGCCTTACTGACGACGAGCGCCGCATTGTGGAGCGCTCACTGGGCTACTTCTCTACGGCAGATTCACTGGTTGCGAACAATCTCGTACTGGGGATCTATCGTCTAGTAACCAATCCGGAATGTCGGCAGTACTTGCTGCGTCAGGCGTTTGAAGAGGCCATCCATACGCATGCCTATCAATACTGCATCGAGTCACTTGGTATGGACGAGGGTGAGGTCTTCAATATGTATCGCGAAGTCCCCTCAGTGGCCAAAAAAGCAGCCTGGTCAATCAGCCATACACACGAACTGTCAGACCCCAATTTTGAGACTGGTTCAATCGAGGCTGATCAGCAGTTACTGCGAAATCTGATTGGGTTTTACGCTGTGACCGAGGGCATTTTCTTCTATTGTGGCTTCACCCAGATCCTATCCATGGGCCGCCGTAACAAAATGACGGGCGTCGCCGAGCAGTTTCAGTACATTCTCCGTGACGAGTCGATGCATCTAAACTTTGGTATCGACGTCATTAATCAGATCAAGCTGGAAAATCCCCATCTGTGGACTGAGCAGTTCAAAGAGGAAGCGACCCAGATGATTCTGGAAGGCACCGCGCTTGAGATTGAATACGCCCGAGACACGATGCCCCGCGGCGTATTGGGCATGAACGCGGCCATGATGGAGGAGTATTTGCATTTCATTGCCAATCGACGCTTGACGCAGCTGGGTCTGTCAGAGCAGTTCCCGGGAGCGCAAAACCCCTTCCCTTGGATGTCAGAGATCATGGACCTGCGTAAAGAAAAGAATTTCTTCGAGACCCGCGTGATTGAGTACCAAACAGGGGGCGCCCTGAACTGGGACTAACCGTCTCGGCGAGCTGAAGATTAAAAAGGGCGCACTCTCTGCGCCCTTTTTTTGTCTGTTAAGCAAGCTGATTAATGGGGTAGACGACACTCTTCGCCGGCGTTAGCCGTTACACTGGCGATAGGATCTGAGTGGAGTAGTGCGTGATGTCGCTTTGGGAGCGAATCGATAAAGGCAGTAAACCGCCGTTGGAGGCGCTGTGGGAAGCCATCCCGGGGGGGCTCAATGCCATACCCGACATTGTCGCCAGAAGACAAGCCATGTCCGCCGCTCGTGCCAACGCACCGAAAGGTGAATTTCCTCTCCTACAGGTGACCGAACACACTTATGCGGGTCCGAACAGCGACTTGACCCTACGGCTCTATTCCCCCGATCACCCAAACCCTCAAGCGCCTGGACTGATCTATATCCATGGCGGCGGAATGATCATGGGCGATCTGGATAGTCAGGATGAAAATCTGCGCCAAGCGGCTACCGAGCTCAATATACCCATCGCGTCGATCGACTATAGAAAAGCCCCGGAGCACCCCTACCCCGCCGCACCGGAAGACTGCTACGCGGGAGTATGCTGGGTTTTCGAGCACGCATCTGAGCTGGGAATAGACGCAAACAATATCGGCCTCATGGGTGCTTCCGCGGGCGGCGGTTTGGCACTCGCCACCGCACTAATGCTTCGTGATCGTCTGGGGCCGCCACTGAAATACCTGCTCCCCATTTACCCCATGATTGATGATCGTCACGACACCGCATCCTCCCATGAAGTGGTCGACATCGGGATATGGGATCGCGCCGGCTCCATAGAAGCATGGGGTTGGTATTTGGGCGACAACGAGCCCGACGCTTACGCTGCACCGGCGCGCGCTGAGGACCTTTCCGGATTACCGCCAACTTACATCGACGTCGGCGATCTGGACTTGTTCCGCGATGAGGATATCGCCATCGCTCAAAGGCTCTCAGCCGCTGGCGTGCCTGTGGAGTTTCATCTTTGGACAGGGGCTTATCACGCTTCAGAGTTATTCGCCCCTGATGCGCCGCTCAGCCAGCGGATCTGGGCAACGCGCTACACCGCAATCAGGCGACTCGCAGGCCTACTAAGCTAGCGCTGCTCATTGCCGTGCGCCAGCTGCCGATGTTTCCACGGGGAGGGCGGCCTGATAAGGTGCGCTCACCGAGTCATTTTAATGGAGCGCATGATGCAAAAAGGGCACTGCCTGTGCGGCGAGGTTCGATACCAGTTCGACGAAACACAGGCGGGCTTCGGGCTCCACTGCCACTGTATCGACTGTCAGCGCGTTACCGGCTCTGGCAAAGCGACCGTCATCCTGTTTCCACAGGACGCGGTCACCATTGAAGGCGACTACAAAACCTTCGCTTCGCTAGGCTTCGATGGCTCTCACGTGAACCGGGGATTCTGTCCGAACTGCGGCAGCCAGATGTTCACTTTTGTTGACGAACTTCCCGGTCAAATATTCATCAAAGCAGGCGGCATGGAAGACACCAGCTGGTTGAAAGTTGAAATGACTTGCTGGACCAGCACCGCGTGTGGCTGGCTGCCACCTGATCAAAACACGGCCACTTTTGAGCAAAATCCAGGCCTCTAGCACACGCTGGGCTAATCCACTCCAGCGATTCAATCGTCTCCCTCGAAGCCTAGAATCGGGATGATGCCGTTGGTTGATTCCGCCTTATGCCAACGCCTTTTTTATTCCGTTTCTGGAGTCTGTGTAATTTCAATTGGCCAGATAATCGCCCAATAGCCTCGTTTTTTGTATCAACGGGAATATTCGTGCAAAAAAACAATCTGCCTTGTTTGCTTCCTTTTACAGTCTGTGTCAGCCTCCCTAACTGACAAGTGTTCTAATTTAGAGACACCTGATAACTAATAAAGTTTGGAGCAAACCCATGAGATATGTCTTTCCTACCAAATCGCCAATAACCTTGGCCATCAGCGCTATCTTGCTTGGCACAGCCAGTACCGCCGTGCCGTTAGCACAGGCGCAAGACGCCATGATTGAAGAGGTCGTGGTAACAGCGCGGAAACGGCAAGAGTCGCTGCAGGACGTGCCGGTGGCGGTCACTGCCCTCACGCCTAATCAGCTGGAAAGAGGCTCTATTCAACGAACCACTGATATCGACAAGATGGTCCCCAACGTAGAGCTCCATCAAACCTATATCGGTTCCGAGTCGCTCAGCGCGACCATCCGTGGAATAGGCTTCGACGATATCGAGAAATCGCTCGAGCCCACAGTCGGTGTCGCGGTAGACGGCGTGTTCATGGCGAGTAACTCGGGTGCCGTTTTCGACCTTTTCGATGTCGAGTCGGTTGAAGTGCTACGAGGCCCCCAGGGGACTCTATTTGGCAGGAATACAATTGGCGGCGTTATCAACGTGACACGCACGAAGCCGACAGGCGAGTGGGGCGTTAAGCTTCAAGGTACATTCGGTGATGAAGACATGACTGATGTAAAAGGTGTGCTCAATATGCCGCTGGGCGAGAGAGGTGGCCTTAAACTAGCGTTTAAAAATATTCAGTCAGATTCGCACGTCTATAACACAACGTTGAATGGCCGCAGAGAGTTCCGAGACTCTACAACCGTGTCAGGCACTATACGTTTTGACCTCACTGACAACACGTCTGTGCAGTTCACTTATGATGATTATGATCATGACACCGTGGCGCCCGACAACCTCATGGTCGGACCGTTTCCGGAGCCGCTGACAGGCTACCTCGCCTCACAGGCAAACGATTACAAAACTTCTCCACAGCTGAATCCGCTGGAAGCTTACATGTGGGGCAATAACAGCACCCTCCAAATTACCCATAATTGGGCGAACCATCAGTTTAAGTACACGATGGGCATCATGGACTATGAAGAGGAGGTTCATGAGTCTTCGTGGGGCTCATCAACGGTCTTCTTCCCCGTAAATCGCGACCAAGATTTCAAGCAAACATCTCACGAAATACAGATCAGCTCGGATTCAGATGGCCCGCTGAATTACGTCGCGGGTTTCTATACCCTCGAGGCTGATTCATTCATCACGTCGGGACCCATTCAGCCTTTCACCGTGACCCATGAAGCAGAGGCGACAGCGTTCTACGGAGAGCTGACCTACGACTTCAATGACAAATGGTCAGTGACGCTCGGTGCGCGTTATACCGAGGAAGATAAAGAAATGGAGTCGTACTCTTGGCCCCCGGTAGTGGGTGATGCGGACCGTATCGCAAACAATACTGATCCCAGTGTGCTGCAGATGTATGCGACACCAGAGTTCTCAGACGACAACCTGACCTATCGCGCCGTGCTTCAGAGGAACTTTGATAAGGGCATGATCTATGCCTCTTACTCTACTGGCTTCCGAAGCGGGGGCTTCTTCAACCGAGGTTCGACACCCAACGAAGTGGAACCCTATGACTCGGAAGAAGTGGACAGCATTGAAATTGGTATAAGAAGCAATCCTACTGAAAACACACAGCTCAACATCACCTACTTCAATTCTGAATATACGGACATGCAGTTGCCGCTGATTACACCTGCCAGTTTTCCTGAGTGTGGCAAAGGCGGCGCCGAAGAGGATGCTGCGGGTATTACGTGCTCTTTCATCGCCAATGTGGGTGAAACAAGCATGGACGGACTAGAAGTGGAAGGCATCTGGATGCCAACGTCATCACTGACGTTACGCGCGTCACTGGGTACACTCGATGCGAGCTACGATACTTATGATTACGCCGGCCGAGACATCTCCAACGTCGCTGAGCTGCTTTACGCACCGGAACTCACCTACGCCATTGGTGCTGAGCATGTCTCCTCTATACTGGGAGGCGAGTTAATTCTGTCGGGTAACTTCAGCTATCAGGATGACGTTTATACACAGACTCCTTGGGCTATCTATGATCCGGCAACCTTCCCCAAAGTCACGATCGACTCGTGGGAGAGCCTCGATGTCTCTGCCACCTATCTGAGAGACACTTCGAACGGCACCTTCAAGCTGATTGTGTACGGGACTGACGTACTTGAGGATGGAAACCGTGTCCAACGGCGTTACACCACCGGCTCCTTCACCTGGGCTGAGCTCGCGCCACGAGCACAATTCGGCGTGACGATCGGCTACGAGTTCTGAAGAGAATCGCCGTTTAAAAAGCCACCTCCGGGTGGCTTTTTTGTGCGGAGTCAGACAACCTATTGCAAATCTTTCTAACGTGAAGAGCATTCATATGATGCAGTCAGTGGTCCTGGCACGCCGCCCGACAGGCAATCCAGTGGAAAATGATTTTGCCGTGGTCGAAACAGCGATCCCGGATATCCCCGAGGGGTCCTTCCTGACCCGCAACGACTTTATTTCACTTGATGCTGGGTTCCGCAACTGGATGAATGAAGATTCGGGTGACGAGATTCTGCCTGCGATGGCACTGAACGCGCCGGTAATGGGCTTGGTGCTCGCCGAAGTCATTGAGTCAAAGCATGTTGACTACGTGACCGGTGACAAACTCATGGCACGTTTCGCCTGGCAGACTCATAGTCTAAGCGATGGCACAGACTTCATTGCCCGATTGCCCGCTGAACTCGAATTCAATCCCAGTGCCTACATGGGTGTCCTGGGCGACACCGGCATGTCGGCCTACTTCGGTATGACCGACATTGCCCAACCTACGGCTGATGATTGCGTATTGATCAGCGGCGCAGGCGGCGCGGTGGGCACCATCGCCGGGCAGATTGCCAAATTTTCCGGGGCGCGGGTGGTAGGTATCGTGGGCTCACAGGCCAAGGCAGACTGGCTTTGCGGCGCACTGGGCTATGACGCGGCTGTCGTACGATCAGGCGATACGCCGCTGACTGACGCCATTGGCGAGGCCTGCCCTGACGGAGTGGATGTATTCTTCGATAATGTAGGCGGGCAGACACTCGAAGCGGTAATCAGCAGCATGAATCACCGCGGTCGACTGGTGCTATGCGGCGCGATCTCAGGCTATGGGGTGACACCACACGGACCCAATAACTTGTTTGAAATCATTACCAAGGAGCTGGTAGTGGAGGGCTTTATGACGCACTTCCGGCATGAGCGCTACGACGAGGCCCGCCAGCAGCTCTCCCAGTGGTTGCGAAACGGCGTCATTCAGTCCCCTGAACATCGGCTCGAGGGGATCGAAAATGTTGGTAAGGCCTTTGCGGATTTGTTTGCGGGCGAGAACTTCGGCAAAACGATTGTGGCGTTGTAAGCGCGACCCTGTCAGACGACCAGTTCGGTCTCAGGCGCGGCGGCCGCCCGCATCTCGCACGCCTTGGGTAAGGGCATGCTTGCCAGCAATATAGCCGTAGGTCAGAGCGGGGCCGAGCGTCCCGCCTGCCCCGGCATAGGCATTACGGGTGGGC
>CALKEI010000171.1 GCA_938085095.1 uncultured Luminiphilus sp.
GGTTCGCCTGAGCAGCGTCGTTAACGCAATCTGCAGTTCAGTGCGCGCCAACTGCGCCCCAAGACAAAAGTGGGTTCCCTGACCAAATGCCATATGACTGTCAGCGTTATCACGCTCAACCTGCATGGCTCCACTGCAGGGGAAAATGGACTCGTCGCGGTTACCCGCAGCAAAACGGACCATCAGGAAGGAACCCTCTGGAATGTCGACACCTCCCACGGAGGCATCCTCGGTGGCTCTCCGCCACATACCCGCCGTCGGAGTCTCCAGCCGAAGGATTTCCTCTACCGCACTAGGAATTAAATCCGGATTAGCGCGCAACTTCGCCTGCTCGTCAGGATTTTGAATAAGCAGCACCACGCCCCCCGCAATGGCGTTGGTCGAGGTTTCGTTGCCCGCCACGAGAATCTGCTGAATCATGCCCAGTATTTCAGGTTTAGTCAGCAGGCGACCCTCGTCTATCGTATTGTTCGCCAGATCAGAAATAATATTGTCTTCAGGCTGCTCTCGTTTCCGATCGATAAGATCCGCAAAGTAGTGCTGAAACTCGACAATGTCTCGGGCATTCTCAATTTGCTGTTGCTCGTCGGCCAGCTGCCCCAATCGGGAAGCAGACGCATCGGACCACTTCTTAAGCAGAGTGAGTTCGGAACGGGGCACTCCCAGCTGGTCGGCGATCACATAAATCGGAAGCGGCACGCAAAGGCGATTGAGTAAATCGACTTCTCTCTCGTCAATCCATTGATCAATCAGCTCCTCGGTCATGGTCTGGATAAAGGGACGCATGCCCTCAATCCGTTTATTCGAAAAAACCTTGTTTACCAGATTACGGTAAACCCGATGGCGAGGAGGATCCTGTGTGAGCAGCGTTTCCACCATTTCGTAGCCCTGCTCATAAATCGCACTCACCTCCTCATTCGAGGACCCCGCGTTTAATAAGGCGCTGAAGCTACTAGAAAAACGTCCGGGATCCCGAATAACTTCACGGATATCGTTGTAGCGTGTCACAACAAAAACGTTAGTGCCGGGGATCTGCCACACAGGTGCTTCGTCCTGTAATTGCCGATACACGTGAAAAGGGCATTCCTGCACCTCGGCGCTAAAGAAATCCAACTCGGCCAAGTCAACACGACTCATTGCAATGCCTCCTCTAAAATAAGATTCGCAGTAGGCAGCGCGCCGCTTGGCAACGCTCGTTCTTTCGCCTCGACGAACGCAGCAAAGTCACCTACCACCACCTGCCAGACAAAATAATGGTCCGCACCTTCAACTTCCATCGCGAAAGGCGTGAAGCCCATCGGCACGTAAGAGAAGGCGCCGCCTCGCGCGGGAAACAGATGCTCGCGCTGAAAGGCCTGCATTGCCTCACTGTCCGCGCAAGGGACCATGTCAAAAAAAGCGATCGCCGGGCTATCAATCTGCAGGCGGCGCAGAAACTCTGCCGGAAAAAGCCCCCCGGTCCAGCGCGCATTAATTTCGGTAACAATGACGTCATCGCCAGAAATAAAATAGTCGATTCCGCAGTTAATCCCTTCCGCCGCCACGTGACCCTGCTGGCGGGCATAAGCCCCCACCTGAATCAGCACTTCGCGGTGCGCATCGGGCACAGTCAGCTCAGGCGAGAGGTAGTTGCCCACCCACTTGCCGCCAGCAAATAAAATCTGTCGAACGTTACTGATTGTAATGTCATCAGGCGTGATGGTCAGATCAACGGTCATCTCCTGCCATTGACTCGTATCCAGCTTTTCCTGCAGCAGTATTTCAACGCCGTCATCATATTCCGCGATCTGCTCAATACAGTCCGCCACGGACCCTACAGCAAACACATTTCGAGAGCCCGCCAACCCCAGTAGCTTGACCATTAAACCATCAGGAAACGCGGTAAACAGATCATCTGCTGCGCCAGCTCGGATAGCGCCCTTGGTGTAAATCTCGGTCCGAGGCACGGGAATACCTGAGGTCGGAGCGTGCTGCGCAAAGTGTAACTTGGAGTTCACATTGCGACTGATCGCCAACGCATCCAGATTCTGATGGAGCGGTAAGTTACTGCCGCTGATCATGTAGAGATTTGTGAGGTCAGCCCGCGGCATCGCGGCGGCGACTTCCTCGTAATAGCGATCCAACGGATGAAACTGCCAATGTTCACTTGGAACCGTTTCAAGCCCCATTTGGGTGAACAACTCGCTGTATTGAGACAACATACTGTGCCACACGGGCTCCGTAAAAGGCGCGCCCAATGCCACGTAGTCATTCGATTTACCCAAACCGGTCAGCGCCACCTGAAGCGCACAGGTAAGGATCTGATTTTCTTGATGATCGATCTGCTGCTTGGGTGTCAGGCTCGTAAGATCATGGTGAAGGGAGCAATCATCTCCTGCCATCGCATAAAAAACCGATGCTGACTGCTCCGGAATAAAGCTACCGACTTTCACAACCACCTCTCTCCATCTTTTTGCTCGTTACTGTTTTACCCCGGGGGCTGATTGAAGGCCCCCAAGGATCATCTCAGCCCTGCCGCCTTCAGTGCCATCACCTGCAGTATGTCCGGGTCTGCTGCCGCGGCACTTAACTGTGCTGTCAGTGCGGCAAATCCGTCGCCGTCAACGGTATCCATCTGCAATCCCGCCGCATGGTTTTCAGCAAGTCGGGGCGACAATTCCTCGCTAAACTGCGCCTCAAATTGGGACAGCAACGGCAGCGCTTCCCGCTCCGAGAAACCGGGCTTAAGTGTACCAAGCAACCCGGCAAGCTGATCGGCTACGCGAAAACAGGTGTTCATACCCATACTGCGCGCAGGATGCATTGCATGACGCGCATCGCCAATCAGCGCAACCGCCCCCTCGCCATCATAGGCCTCGCTTTGTTGCGAAACGGGAGGGTAAACGGCACCAAATTCGAGCGACTCAAACTCAACCTGGGGACACCACTCTGCCAGCCGCTGTTTCAGCGCGGCAGTCGGCTCAGTCCGCCAGAACGGCAACTCGTCTACCGCAACTGGAAACCCGACTTTCGTATCTCCGCCGGTCCGCGGGATCATCGACACCATCCGTTGCTGCGCGAGATACACGTCTAGGGTTCTCAAAGTCGGCACCGCTTGCTGCCGGCCATACAGCACTGCAATGGGATATTGATAGCGATGCCTACTGAGACCAATATTGAGACGGTGCCGCACCGCCGAAGCGGTGCCATCGGCGCCCACTAACACGGTGCAGGTCACTACTCCTGACTGCGCTTCGCTCTCCCAGGCGATCCGCCAGGCACCCTCGCTACGCTCTAGTGACCATTCCGATATCGCGTCAATGTTGGTAGCGTCACCCTCGCAGGCCCGCGCGAGCAGTATGTCGCCAATGTGCTCGTGATTAAGAAACAGAAAGGATGGTGCGCAGTGCTCGTGCTCAGGAACAGGGACCGTCACAATGTGCGCTCCCGTGGCATCGAACCAGCGCGTACCCACTCGCTGCTCGGCGCCCGCCGCCTGAAGCCGATCCAGCACGCCCCAACGCGCCAGCACCGGCTGCAAATTCGGCTGAATGTGATCCCCTCGAGCCGTATCCAAGGGTCCCTGGCGGCGATCCAGCAAGGCGACCCGTAATCCGGTGTTTGCCAGTGCTGCCGCCAGCGATGCGCCAGCTATCCCGGACCCGATGATGCCTACATCAACCTGCTGAGTCGTCACCGCGAACCCCACTCGTGATCGTTTGTCATGTCAGTGCCGTACTTTAACATCGCCCGTATCCAAGTAGCCTTCGCAACAGGCGGCTTTGTCTCCCCGAGCGACTCGCCCACGGCAACATCGAGGTTTACGAGATTCCCAGCCGGCGGCCAGTGGTGTACTGTCACGTCACTTGACGACGAAGCATTGCTATATGAACGAGGGTGAGCACCCGCGCCGACGCTGGGCTGTGCTGAGCGGCTTATTTTTTGTCTACATGGCGTCAAACGGCGTTACCCTTCATACGCTTCCCCTACTGTACCCCGAACTGATGGAAACGTTCGGGTGGAAAGCGAGCGAAGTCACCTTACCTGCCACCATATTTTTCCTGGTTGGCGCTTTTACCTCACCGCCGGCAGGCTGGCTATTGGACCGTTATTCATCACGCGCCATTATTGCCATCGGCGGTCTGCTACTGAGTCTCGGCTTGATGGCCTACTCCGCCACCCAATCACTATGGCAACTGGTCGCCGTCTATGCCCTGTTGGGACTGGCACTGTCCCTCTGCGGACTGGTTTCCAACATGGTGATGCTAACCAGCTGGTTCGCCGCCGGTCGGGGTCGGGCAACAGGGATTCTTCTCATGGCCTCAAGCCTGGGCGGCGCCGTCTTCCCCCTGCTGGTCGGCAATGGGCTGGAGCATCTCGGATGGCGGCAAACTGTACTCTACGCGGGTCTTGGCGTAGGACTACTCATGCTGGGAAGTGCGTGGCTGCTGCTTCGGGACGGACGTCGCTCTCCGGAACGAGCCGTCTCAACTCACAATACAGACCGCCCATCAATCACCCTGCTGTCAGCATTACTTGAACGTCGTTTTTACGCCATCGTATTTACGACCGGAAGCCTCTGGTTCATCATTATTGCGCTGACGCAGCATCAATCTATTTTTCTGGCGCAAGATGTCGGCTTGGATCGGTCGCTTTTGCCATCCGTGTTCAGTCTTTTTTTTGGCTCTTCAGTGATAGGAAAGCTGGCTTTCGGATTGTTATCAGACCGCTTTGATCTGCATCGCGTGATGGCCTGCGCCGTGATGCTGTTAGCAGTGTCCCTCTTGCTACTGAGCCAGATGACCGCCACTGACACAGCACTTCTCTACTGCTATGCCATGCTCGCCGGAGTGGGATTCAGTGGCGCTTTTACGTGCATCCAGATTCTAATCGCCGCGCATTACAGCGGTCCCCATTACGGACGCATTCTTGCTGTGGTTGTCTTAATTGACACGCTATTTGGTGCCTTGGGGACGCAAACCATTGCATTGATTCGAGAGTGGCAAGGCCACTATGTGTCGGCCCTCATCGGCATGTCCCTGCTGGCCGTTGTCAGCACTTTAGTTGTGCTGCGACTCCATACCCCTGTCAATGTGCAAGCTGAGGCCAACCAAGCCGGCTGACCTGAAACACGGATCGTCAGATCTCAGAGATCGACAACACGCAACGCTCCTCCGCCAACAGATCGGCGACCGCATGATGATCAGTGAACGCTGCTTTATAACTTGTCATGAATGACACACCCTCCTCCCGAATGCGACGTCTCTGAAGGGCGCTACAAAATCGGCGCACATCCTCTTCACTTTCTAAAATCAGCGGTGGTACCTCAGCCGTTGTGCCGTCGGCAGACTTGGCGACCATCGTAAAGTAGCAGGTGTTCGTGTGCTTGCTCGATCCTTCTTGCAGATTCTCGGTCACCACCTTGATGCCCACTACGAGGGACTTCTTACCCACATAGTTAACGGAACCCATCAGCGATACGACCTCGCCGACCTCTACGGGAAGCAGGAACTGCACGTTATCTACCGATACGGTGACGCAATAATTGCCAGCATGTTTACTGGCGCACACGTATGCCAGCTTGTCCATGAGCGACATCAATGTGCCGCCGTGTACCTTGCCGCCGAAATTAGCGTAGCTGGGCACCATCAACTCGGTGATGACGCTTCGAGAATACGCAACGGGATGCCCTTTCATGTCAAAGCCCTCCGATTTATCTGCTATACGCGACAACTGACTCGGGAGATTAGCCTGATATCCCTCTTAATCTTTAGGAGATCGGCAGACCGCCCGGTTCGCAATCGCGGGCCCACTCATCACGCTAGCGCATTGACGTAATACCCCTTAGGGGTATATTATTAGCCGTCCTAGATACCCTGCCCGGGTATGTGTACTGGAGACGAAGCACCGTGAGAGACGAAACACAACGCAAAGCCGATGCCAGACTGGCTCGAATTGGGGGCCAGATCAGCGCCGTCCGTAAGATGGTGGCTGAGGATCGTTACTGCATCGACGTCGTGAGACAGGTACAGGCCGCCAGGTCCGCTCTGAGCAGTCTCGAAGCGCTGATTATCGATGACCACGTTGACACCTGCGTGCAACACGCACTGGAAGCAGGTGCAACAATCGAGCGCAGGGAAAAGGTGACCGAACTGGTCTCAATACTCACGGGCCGAAAAAAATGAAACGCGGACTGGCCGTTCTGCTGCTCGTCACAAGCGGACTGATTGGCCTGCCTATCTCAGCGCGTCCCGTTTCCTATGCCGGTGGCTGGACCCTCATCGAAGAATCGGATCAGCAATCGACCGCTGTACTAGTGCATTACTCCCCTGCCTCAAATTGGTCGATTGGCCCTCGCGTTGAGGTGAATAGGGATCTCGACTATGCCCTTTATTCGATTCACCCGACATGGTTGGCGAAGCGCTGGTTTGGCAGTGACTATCAGGGCAATCTGTATCTTCATGCTGGCGCGGGCCTCGCCACTGGC
>CALKEI010000172.1 GCA_938085095.1 uncultured Luminiphilus sp.
GCAATCATCGGAGACTTCGACTCCAGGCAACGCGAGCGCGGACGACGGATGCGATTCCTGCAGCATCGTGGCTTTGACGCTGAGATCATTCAGCGGCTAGTTAACGCCGACGATAAAGGCGAGGAGCGCCACGAGGACTGAGTTCAGGCCGCACGAATTGGGGACGCGTTGGCGCCGCAGCGCAACTGAGGAGGGCGTCTAGGCGCCTTCGGTCATTTTGAGTAGCCATAGCGCGTGGACTTCAGCAGCTTTCGTCCTGACTATGTCGGCGTTATCCGGCCCCATTCGCAACACTTGTTTCTGAAGGGGTGCCAGGGCCTCGATGGCAGGGTCTTCGTACACCCAAACCGCTTCTTTGCGAATGAGCCTTGCCTCACTTAAGTCGATTCGCGGCGTCGTGATGATCATATCAAGGGTTATCAGCACCGCCGGATCGAAGGCGTCAGCCTCCTCACCGTAGTAGGACCAGGCCTCCCGGAACAGCGGTAAAAGCCAGTCCAAGGCAGCGAGTAATGCGTTGATATCGAGACTCTGGAGCCATTGCCCCATCGCGTCGTAGCGCGCAAAGCCCGACGGGTCCACAGTCACTCGGGTGCCGTCATCGCTGATTGGAAAGGCTCCTTTAGGGCGGGCGACAGGTAGGAGCTTGTAGGGGACATCGCCTTGCGCCATCAGATAAATCAGGCTGGCACTGCGCTCAATAATGTTTCCCGGCATAAGGTACTGCTGGCCTGCATTGCCAAGCGGTATCGAGCCAATCGCGTCGCGAACAGCGTCGTCGCTTTCCTCTAGCCGGGGGAGGGGTTCAGCGACGGGCTCCTGAATCTTGGGTTCCTCGAGCGGCACTGCAGCGGCTACAGGTTCAGGCTCTGGCATGGCTTGTGTCGGTTCGGGGGCTGTATCGAGCGGGGCAGGCAGCGCCTCTTCTTCTGCGGGCCAGATTCCACTGAGTACCACTACGCCGCCGGCTAAAATGATGACAAGAACGCCGATCAACGCGACTTGAGAGGCCGCCAGCGCGCCTGTTTGCCGAAACTGAGATGTTGTTCTCACTGCCATTGCGTTGACTCTTTCGCCCTGCAAGCTAATGGGGCTTCATCAACGGATACTAAGACATTTGGTGGCAGAAAACTTCCCAACCGCCAGACTCTGTGCGTAATACCGAAGCCGTATGCGCGCTATCGCCAAAAACTAAAAAAAGTGCTTTTTTCGGCGACTATCGGTTTTTGGCCGCCGTTACGGGCCGGGTGACGGTGCAGTTTGTTTGGCGGCAAGGGCGTTCATATCGCTGAGCGCCTGCTCCAGCTGATCAACCAGATCATCAAATACTTCGATGGTTGCCTTAATTGGTGCCGAAGTCGTCATATCGATTCCGGCCTTTTTAAGCAGTTCGATGGGGTAGTCGTTGGATCCTGATTTCAGCATGGCCAGATAGCGTTCTCGAGCGGGTTCACCCTCTTCGAGAATCTGTTTGGCCAAGGCGGTGGCAGCAACGAAAGACGTTGAATACTGGTATACATAGAAATTGTCGCTGCGCAGAAAATGCGGAATGCGGCTCCATTCAATCTGATTAAGCTCATGAGCGTGCACGGCGTCACCATAGTAGTCGGCGAATACCTCAGCGTAGATCGTATTGAGTGTGTCGGCAGTCAGCGCCTCGCCGGCTTCAACCTTCGCGTGGGCTCTGGCTTCGAAGTCAGCAAAAGAGGCCTGCCGGTAAAAGCCACCGCGAAATTCATCAAGGTATGAGCTCAATAGGTAGGCGCGCTCGGCGGCCGATTCCGCCTCGGATAGCATCTTCTGCATCAAGATTGCTTCGTTGGTCATTGATGCGATTTCGGCGATAAATGTGCGGTAATCACCGTAAACCTGAGGCTGCGTGTTCCTTGTCAGGTAGCTGTGAATGGAGTGTCCGTATTCGTGAGCGAGGGTTGAGACATTATTCAACGTGCCTTCGTAATTCATCGATAAATAGGGCTTTGAGGTATAGGTGCCCCAACTATAGGCGCCGCCCCGCTTGCCTCGATTGGCCATCGCATCCACCCAGCCCTCATCAAAACCCTTCCAGTAAACGTCCAGATATTCCTGCCCTAGCGGCAGTAGTGCATCGGCAACGATCTGCTTCGCTTCTTCGAAAGAGATGTCACTGAGCGTGGGCGGTACAATGGGGGCATACATGTCCCATATTTGGAGCCGCTCTACACCCAGAGTCTGTTCTCGGAGTTTTAGGTAGCGCTGCAAGGGTGCGCTGCCTTCTCTGGCTGTCTCGATAAGGTTATTGAAAACCTCTATCGGAATGGCATTGGTGTAGGTGGCTTGATCTAGGCGTGAGTCGAAGCCACGTGCCCTGGCAAAAAACACCCGACTTTTAACGTGCCCTTCATAGTTTGCGGCCAGAGTGTGATTGAGGGTTTGATACCCGGAGAAGAGTCCTTTCCACGCGTCTTCACGCACGCGGCGATCGGTGGAATGTAAAAAAGCGCCGTAGCGGGAATTCGTCAATTCCACTTCATTGCCATCTTCATCGATCAGCGTGCCAAAGCTCAGATCAGAACTGTCAATTGCCGTAAAAACGCTATCAAATTTGTCCAGGGGGTCGGACGCCATCGCCAATAGCTTTTCCTCTGCCTCGGACAGCGTATAGGGCCGCATACGGGCAGTCTCATCTAGGTAGTGGGCGTAGATTTGCAGGCCGGGCGTAGTGTCGATAAATTCGGACAGTGTCGCCTCGGGAATCGCCAATAATTCCGGCGTAAAGTAAGAGAGCGCCTCTTGATATCGAGCGTAGAGGCCCTGAGCTTCGGAGAAGCGGGCGCCATTGTCCGAGATTCGGGTGTCCTCGTAGCTTTTTAAGCCCGCATAGACATAAAGATTCGCGATGACCGTTTCAACGGCTTGAATACTTTCGATCGCGTTCAGCAGCGAGAGACCGCTTTGTCCCAGCGTGCCCCGGTGTGAGCTCAGCGCCGGCAGTAATTCAATAAATCGCGCTCGATCCCTCTCCCACGCGTCGGCGTCAGCATACATATCCGTAAGATCCCATTTGAACTGGGTAGCGATATCAGCGCGCTCTGGGACCGCATTCGACAGTACCGTCAATGAAGTAGAGAGCAGTAGGGCGGCAATGGCGACCGAGATCAGCTTTTTGAGAACGTTCATGCGTTGTATCTTCCTTGATCTATGCAGGTTTAGTGCGGCGAAGCAGTGTCGGAAACCCGAATCGCTGCGAAATGTGGTGATGTAAGACCATGAGCCTAGCCGATGAGCGGACTGAAAACGAGGCTCATAATGCCGCCGACGCGGTGTCTGTATTGGCCGGCGCGAGGCGCAGGCCTTCATCGGGCTGCGTATAGGTGTCGAGACCGGCAATGGCAACTAGGCCCATTACGTCTAGGGCGAGTGCGCCGTCAAGGCGCCGTGCCGCCGCGGGATAATGCAACCGCTGAACCTCTCCGATCACCATGTGTGTCCCATTGATGGTGAGCGGGTGATGCTCACGCAGCACGCACCCGATCTGCAGGGGGGCGTCTTTGACAAAGGGAGCCGCAAAAGCTGGCAGCCATTCTTTCTCAAATCCACAGGCGTCGAATTCAGATTGGGTCTTGGGATAGGGGGCCGAGGTTTGGTGGGCTCGTGCAGCGCGATCCAGAGTAAATCCGTTCAGCGTCCAGCTTCGGGTATCCAGTATGTTCCCGAGCGTATGTCGTTCACTTTTACCCGTATTAGGTCTCAGGATCATTGCTAATAACGGCGGGTTAGACCCCAAATGAAAATGAGAGCTGATGATGGCGAGGTTGGTCTGATCATGTGTGTCGCAAGTCCCCACCAACATGCCGGTCTTGTAGCCGGGTAGGCTGTTAATCAGTAGCGCACGCTCTTCGCCTGACATGTCTGCCAGTTCTTGTGATGTCACCGTAATGACGCTCATGCTCGGGTATTTGGCTCGCTAGTCGACGGATAGCGCTTGGCGTAGCGTCTGACAGCCCATTGGTGATAACACCATGAAGCAATGGGCTTGATCACTGGCCAAGAGAGCCAGCGCCAGAGTAAGCCAATAGGGGTGTATTGCCATGCGGCAATGTTGGCGTCGAGTCCTGTGACCCAGGCGCCACCGCGTCGTAAATGCAGAGATTGCAATAAAGCGGCTTTGTCGGGAATATCATCGCTTGGGGGAAGGTCGTGAATGTCCTGCAGCTCAAGTCGATCGGACTTCATCCGGGCGAGGTGGGACATCTCCCGCTGGCACAGCGGGCAACTTCCATCGTAATAAAGAACGTCAGGCTCATGCATGGTCACTGTACGGAGCATGCCGCGCAATAGATTGCCATCACTCGCTCAGGAGCGCCTGAATTCGCTCTCTCAAGACTTGCTCATCGCCCTTGCGGAAGCCAACGTGCACCTCGCGGATCAGTCCGTCTCGCCCAATAAGATATCCAGAGGGCATGCCGGCAACGGCGAAAGCGCGCCCTGAATCACCGGTTTTATCAATGGCGACCGGATAGTCCACCGGATATCGGGCAAGAAAATCGAGCGCATCTTCATCGACGTAATCGACGCTGATCGCCACGACCGCAAAATCATTTGGATCAAACTCTTGGCTCAATCGATTGAGTGCCGGTAGCGACAGACGGCAGGGCCCACACCAGCTTGCCCAGAAATCCACGTAGGTCACACGTCCAAGATTACTACCTCCAGTGAGTATCCCCTCTCCATTAGCAATGACAGGCAGCGCCCACTCTGGCTGAGGCAGCGGCTCGTCGAGAGTGATATGCGATCCACGTTCCGCTGAGGCAATTGAGCTCAGCAAAAGAGTACCCAGCAGCAGTGCCGAGGTGATCAGCCGAGTTAGGATTTGACCATTGAATGGCGTGCCCATGTCGCCTCCTCTAGCGGTTCCGACCCAAGCGTTCATGGGCATCGACCCATTCATTGGTGCGCGTCTTTTTATCTACCCGTGCTGCACCAGAGAGTGATAGTTCCCCGGCCACCACGAGCGCGGCGGCTATTTCGCAGAGCTTGAGGGCCTTGCCTTTGCCCTCGCATCCCATCATGCGCAAGCACTCGCGTTGCGTCGGCAAAGCGGTGCCGCCACCGTAGGTCGCCATGATCAGTGCGGGCAGCGTAATCGAAAAGTAAAAATCACCCTTGCTGGTGGCACGTTGATAAGTGGTGCATTGATTAGACTCACCGATGTTGGCTACATCCTGACCGGTGGCAAGATAGAGTGCCGCCAATCCATTGGCAGGATGGTTTGCGTTATTCGAGGAGTTCGTCAGGATTGCCGATAGCGTCGATATTTGCTGTCCGTAAGCAATTTGCTCTGGGGCTACCCGGAGGTGCTTCATCAGAATTTCCCGGGGTACCGTGATCTCCGCAGTAACTCGTTTTCCTCTGGTTTTTAACAGATTGACCGAGGAGGTTTTCTTTTCCGTGTCGAAATTTCCCGACAGCATGTAGTGCAGCATCTCGGGTCGCTGTTCATGGATCCATTCGCTGGCAATGAACGTGGCGCGGCTCACCATGTTTTGACCAGCGGCATCACCGGTCGAGTAGTCAAATCGCGTAAACACCATGCTGTGCACGTGGTAGCTTTCAATGTCATGAAGCTTGCCAACAGAGGTTGAGGTTTCTGCTTTCGCCTTAATGGCCTCAAAATTGTCTTTAAGCCACAGCTGAAAATCACGCGCCTGTCGGGCGTTTCGAAAAATAAAGACAGGGGAGCGTTGCATGGACTCCTCAGAGACGGTTGTGAGGACGCCGCCTGCCTCCCGAATCACTTTCATGCCGCGATTGTAGGATGCGAGCATGGTGCCTTCGACCGTTGCCATGGGCACATAAAATTCGCCCTGAGCATGCTCGCCATTGACCAATAAGGGACCGGCCACTCCAATGGGGATCTGTGCGACACCCCAAAAGTTTTCGATGTTGCTCTCCATCTCGTGGGGATCAAAGGAAAACTGCTTGGTGTGGTCTAGCGTGGCCCCGGTCTGCTCCTCGATGAAGCGTTGTCGTTGCTCGACAATTTCTGAACTAAAGTCGTCCTCGCCGCTACGCGGAATTCTATTTTTATCGCTCATAATCCGTTGATCCGTGCCTTAGCCTGATCATATTCTGCTGTTAATTTCGCCACATAATCTGCGGTGCTGCTGAGTGTTTTGACCGCACCAATGCCTTGACCGCAGCCCCAGATGTTTTTCCAAGCCTTGGCGTCTGTGTTGCCGCCTGACCCAAAGTCCATTTTGGTTGGATCGCTCTCGGGGAGATTATTGGGGTCAAGTCCCGCCGCCTCGACGGAGGGCTTCAAGTAATTGCCGTGGACGCCTGTAAAAAGACTGCTATACACGATGTCATCTGCGCCGAAATCGACAATTGCCTGTTTGTACGCTTGCTCCGCATCGGCCTCTTCGGTTGCGATGAAAGCTGAGCCAATGTATCCAAGATCCGCCCCCATGGCCTGCGCCGCGAGCACAGCATCGCCGGTTGCTATCGATCCTGATAGCAGGAGGGGCCCATCAAACCATTCCCGAATCTCCTGGATGAGCGCCATCGGCGAGGTCGTACCGGCATGTCCGCCGGCACCAGCGGCGACAGCGATCAGCCCGTCAGCCCCCTTTTCGATGGCTTTTTTCGCGAATCGATTGTTAATCACGTCGTGAAGAACAATGCCTCCATAGCTGTGCACCATGTCGTTGACCCACTCTTTTGCGCCGAGTGAAGTGATAACGATAGGTGCCTTAAATTTCACACACATGTCCATGTCGTGCTTCAAGCGCGCATTTGACCCATGAACAATCTGGTTAACGGCAAAAGGGGCAGAGGGCGCGTCAGGATTCGCGGCGTCGTAGTCGGCCAGCTCGGTGGTAATGCGCTCCAGCCATTCCTCTAACACGGGCTCGGGTCGTGCGTTCAGGGCAGGGAAAGAGCCGACCACCCCTGCTTTGCACTGCGCGATGACGAGATCTGGATTGGAAATAATAAAGAGCGGCGCTCCGACAACGGGTAGTCTGAGGGCATTTTGTAACGCGGGTGGCAAAGCCATAACAACATTCTCCTGATGAAGCGATCGTAAAGTTGGGTGCCGACGCTAACTCTCGGGGCGCGGCGAAGCAAGTCAGTGAGTCATAAGGGCGGTATTCAGCTGATCAATGGCCTGTGCAGCGCTTTCTGCAGCGCGCATAATGAGGGGGGCGCCCTCCGGTGATGGTTAAGTATATGCCAGAACATGGGGCTGCAACGTCATTGTCTCGAGCTTGGCCAAAACCATGTATCAGCAGTACTTCGGACTTGTTGAACAACCCTTCTCCATCGCGGTCAATCCTCGCTATCTTTTTATGAGTGCTCGTCACCGTGATGCACTTGCACATCTCTTGTACGGGGTAGGAAGCGGTGGCGGATTTATCCTGCTGACGGGAGAAGTGGGTACCGGTAAGACGACCCTGAATCGCTGTTTGCTCGAGCAATTGCCCGATAGCACCGATATCGCAATAGTGCTCAATCCTGCTTTGAGCGCTGTTGAGCTCCTGGCCACGGTATGCGATGAATTTGATATCAACTATCCGAGGGGTTCAGCCAGCCTAAAGGTGCTCACCGATGCCTTGCACCAATTTTTGCTCGGTAATCATCGTGCAGGTCGACGCACCGTATTGATGATCGACGAGGCCCAGCACCTCGGTTTCGAGGTGCTCGAGCAGATTCGACTGCTGACCAACCTCGAGACTGACGAAAAGAAGCTGCTGCAGATTATTCTGACCGGACAACCCGAGCTAGCGGTCATGCTGGCTCGCCCGGAGCTCAGACAATTGAATCAGCGAATTACGGCTCGATTTGATCTGACCCCACTCAATGGCTCTGAAACCCGGTCCTATGTCCGCCATCGCTTGCAGGTTGCCGGCCTAGGCGAAGGTAGGACGCTCTTTAACGAGGCTGCCTTGCGGGAGATTTATCAGCTGAGTGGCGGGGTGCCGCGGCTGATCAATCTTGTGTGCGACCGTGCTTTGATGGGCGCGTATGGCCGCAGCGAGACAACCGTCTCCAGACATCTTGTTCGTGAGGCGGCGAGAGAAACGCTGGGGGCCGGCTTCTCTGGGTCAGGCAGCACGAACGGGGCCATTCGGGCCGCGCGGTGGCGTCGATGGGGACTGGCGAGCCTCATTTTTTGCGCGCTGGCTGCTGTGGTCCTCCTAGACAGGTGGCCCTTGGGAGCTGACGTCGAGTTGCTGCGCCCTTCGACAGCTGCCAAGACCCCAGCACCGGCTCCATCTGCGACGCATGAGGAGCCGAGCGCAGTTGCGTTGTTGCCCGATGAGGGCCTAGGGAGCTGGAACTTGAGCCCGGATGACGCGGATGCGGCGCTGTGGTCGTTATGGATGGGTGAGCGCCTTGAGGGCCGCTTGTGTGAACGAGCTGTCGAAAAAGGATTGCGCTGTGAGCGCAGTGATGCCGACGTTTGGGATGCGGTGGTGGAGACCAATCGCCCGGTGGTGTTGGATCTGCGGCGTGAAAACGGATTCGCAGGGGCGTCAGTTTTGATCACTATCCGGGGTGGTTCGGGGTGGTTGTGGACGGGTGACTCGGTTTGTGACGTGTCGCTTCAAAGGCTGGCATCGCACTGGCGTGGTGGCTTTCATTATCTGTGGCGGAGCCCCGAGGGCTGGACAAGGCCGCTGGTTCAGGGTGACCAAGGTCCGGTAGTAAGGCAGGTGGTCAATGATTTTTCGCGGCTCGACGGATTGCCACCGCCTCCTCTGGATGTATTCACGCCTGCGCTCGCCGAGCGCGTTCGACAGTTTCAATCATCGGTTGGGTTGGAGATAGATGGGGTCATAGGGGTCCGGACCTTGCAGGCCTTGAATGAGCAGCTTGGGGAGGGTTTAACGCTCTCGGCGTCGGCGGACCGTGCGCAGGCGTTTAGCGGAGTTTCGCCATGTCGCTGATTCTGGATGCATTGCGTCGCTCTGAGCAGGGTGACAGCCCCGCCGTTCAGGTGCCGACCGATATCAGTCGTGAACAACGTCCCGTTGATCGCCGATGGATACTGCTACCGCTGCTGGGGTGTGTGCTGGCAGGGGGCATTGCAGGATGGCTGGTTCGTGACGCAGGCGCCGATAAAACGCCTATTTCGAGTCTAAGAGCGACGTCCAGCGTGTCGGAAGCGCAGCGCGCCAGTCCTTCTGTGCAGACTGCGGCAGATGGGGCGGATAAAGCCGTGATCTCGACCGCAGCGGTTGCAGAGCAGGCTTCGGCAGGTATCAGTGAGTCTGCAGCCAATGCGCCAGTGACAATAAGTTCGCGGCCGAGAGCCGATGATGTGCAGATCGCGGCGCTGCATCGGCAGATGTGGGCCGATGCGGCGTCAAATCCTTCACCAGACCGGGCGGCCGGCGTTTCTGATCGTAATCGGCGCGATCGGAATGAGACGCTAGAGGTGGAAGCGGCGGGAGAGAACGGCTCCTCGATCGCGCCGCCTATTGATTTGGCGGCAGCGATGGCGAGTGCGGCGAGGGAGCTGGGTGAGATCTCGCTCATCCCGCATTCTGCGGTGTTACTGGAGAACCTCTCTCAGCAACAAAAGGATCAAGTGCCTACTATTGTTTACACCGCGCACGATTTTCAGGAGAACGGATCCTCGACAGTTGAGCTAAATCGACGGCGTCTGGGCGTCGGTCAGCGTGCGGGCCCAATCACAGTGAGTGAAATCCTGCCTGATAGTGTTGTGTTAAGGGTGAATGGCATGACGTTTCGCCTGCGTGCGCTCAACACCTGGGCCAATCTCTGAGTGTGCGGTTGGGATTGACTCCCATGGTTTCGCGCCTACTGGGGCTCTGGGGCAGTTGTCTCGCTCACCGTGAGTTCCTCAAACAAAAAGGCGCTCATGGCATCGTGGACTTCGCGCTGGCGAAGAAACGGTTTGAGCCAACGTCCGGCGACTTTGTTTGCAAACAGAGGCACGTTTGCCCCCGTGTGTTCCTCACTGAAGCCATTATTGGTTGCATAGTTTATCCGCATTATTCCACCCTCCGGCGTGATGATCCTGGCGGTGAGACCGGGGGAATAAATCGGAATAGGGTAGTGCGCGTACAGACTGGGCTCGGGCAGTATCTGCGCGGCTTGTGCATGATCTGCGGTGACAATAACGGCTGTATTGCCTTGTTCTGCGGCGAAGCCTAGGGAAAGCGAGAGCGCCTCTTCGAGCTGTTCGATCTCGCCTATTGAGCCGCAGGGGTTACGTTTATGTGATTCCTTATCAATCGATGCTGATTCAATCATGAGAAAGAACCCTCGATCGTTGTCAGCGGAAAGGTGACGCAGTGCCAAGCGAGTCATGCTGGCGAGGGAAGGAGTGCCCTCATAATCTGGGTTCGCCTCGCAGTGCATGGGTTCGGGCTCTTCCGTATCGCCCAGATAATCGGACAGGTGGTGCAGCCAGCTGGTCTCGGTCGGCTCACCTACCCTCGCGTCGGTGCCACGCCACCTGACTTCAAGGGTCTCGTCATCAAATGTGCCGATAAGTGGTTGCTCACTCGCGACGTTGTCGAGATTCGTGTTGCGGTCGAGGACCTGATATCCGCGACTAACGGCCATATCGCGAACTGAATCCCCGTCGATGGTGGTTTGTTTTAGAAACTTGGTGCCGCCGCCCAGCAAAATCTGCGCGCCGCTGTCGAGTAACTGTTCAATGATAGACCCGGGACCACCGTTGTCCCGTGCGTCACTCAGGCACGCTGGCTGAGCAATGCCGTAATAGGTGCTGCCCAATACTTCCTCTGGGCCTTCACAGCTGCGGGCGGAAACGTGTGCCAGAAAAGAAGCGGGTGTCGCATCTGTCAGTGAAGACGTGGTGACCAGCCCGACCCGGAATCGCTTTTGGAGTGCTCGTTCGGCGATCGTGGGAAGATCCTCATCGTGAATGTCGGTAGCGATCCTCCCAATATTGGTGATGCCGCCGGTAGCCAGTGACGTAGCGGTATTGGCCGAGTCGGCCACGTAAAGGGGGTCGCCTGAGGTGGACAGCGTTTCTATTTGAACTGACGCGCGAAAGGGCAGTCGATCGAGGCCTAGCTTGCCACTCATGCCCACCAGATAGTTGCGCCCCATCGTGACATGCTGGTCATCAAAGCCATCACCAATAATGAGAATGACATTTCTGTTGTCTGCCTGAAGCGGGCCGGGCATTAAAAAAAATATCAGTGCACATATCAGTAGTGTCGATCGATTCATAGCGGTGTGCTGCCGGCGGTAGAAGCGGGGAGGATAGTCCCCAATGATGACATTCTCAATCCAGCATGGGACCCGACACTTGGGCTAAAGCATCCGCCTGTGGCACACTTCGGCAATCTATCAGCTCCTCAAGGAATACGATTTATGTCTGCATATGCTCGCCGATTGCTTTTCGCCCTGATGGGACCGGTCCTCTTGAGTGCTCCCGCAGTGGCAGACGATCTGTCAGGTGCTGATACGGCATGGATGCTGACCTCGACTGCCCTGGTTCTGTTTATGACGATTCCTGGGCTGTCCCTGTTCTATGCTGGACTGGTCAGGGTCAAGAATGCCCTGTCGGTATTGATGCAGTGTTTTGCACTGACGGCGCTCATGTCGGTGCTGTGGTTCGTTGTGGGTTATACGCTTGCTTTCGGCTCGGCAGGGGTCGAGCAAGGCCCGTGGATTGGCGATCTTGGCAACCTGTTTCTTGCGAAGGTATCGATGGACAGTATGAGTGGGTCGATTCCCGAGACGCTGTTTGTCATGTTTCAGCTCACCTTTGCGGTGATTACGCCCGCTTTGATCGTGGGTGGGTTCGCCGAACGTATGCGGTTCTCTGCGATGCTGATTTTTAGCTCGCTATGGTTGATTCTGGTCTATGCCCCCATATGTCACTGGGTGTGGGGCGGAGGATGGCTTGGCGAAATGGGCCTTCAGGATTTTGCGGGTGGCGCTGTTGTTCATATCACCGCAGGGGTCGCCGCACTGATCGCAGCAATGTCTTTGGGGAGCCGCAAAGGCTTCGGGCAAACTGCCATGCCCCCACACAATTTGACGATGACGGTCACAGGGGCGGGTATGCTCTGGGTGGGCTGGTTTGGTTTTAATGCCGGGTCCGCCGTTGCGGCGGATAATAGTGCGGCCATGGCTATGCTGGTGACGCACCTTTCGGCGGCTTGCGGCTCATTGGCCTGGATGACTATGGAGTGGCTTCGTCATGGTAAGCCCTCGGTGCTTGGGATTGTGACCGGCATGGTTGCCGGACTCGGGACCATTACGCCTGCTTCAGGTTCGGTAGGTCCTGCGGGTGCTGTCGTCATCGGACTTTCGGCCGGCGTAGTGTGCTATTTCGCGACCATCACGCTCAAAAATCGACTCGGAGTAGATGACAGTCTCGATGTCTTTCCGGTCCATGGTGTAGGCGGCATGCTCGGACTGATCATGGCTGGGATTTTCTGTTCCCCATCGCTTGGGTTATTTAGCGGCAACGGTTTTTCCGACGGCGTTGAAGGCATCGCGGGGCAGCTGGGCATTCAGCTCACGGGCATCGGAGCAACATTTGCCTATACCGCCGTGGTGACCTGGGTCTTGCTTCGTGTGGTGAACACCATGGTATCTCTCCGCGTCGATCAGGAAGACGAGACAGCCGGGCTGGATATCGTTTTGCACGATGAACGCGGCTACGACATGTGAAAGGGTGGGTGCTTAGCTCGCGTTGAGCACCACCGAAACACCCAGCTTTTCCATCGCCGGTGCGCTTTGCTGAATTTCCCAGATCGTTAGGGGATGGTCCGTTCCCCAGCGCTCGGGGAAGGCAAGGGTGATGGTTCCCTCATCAGCCGACACGCTCAGATCGGGTAGC
>CALKEI010000173.1 GCA_938085095.1 uncultured Luminiphilus sp.
AGTTGTGGGAACGGGTGCGGCGAGCAAGCAACAGGTACAGCATATGGTGACAGCGCTCCTTGGTCTGTCGGCAGAGCCGGCGGAGGATGCCGCAGACGGTCTGGCAGCCGCGTTATGCCACTGCCATACAGAGGGTCTCGCGGGTGCACTTGCGGCGAGTCGATTCAGAGCCGGACGTTTAAGGTAAAGTGACAGCATGATTGGTCAGATTCGCGGCACATTGATCGGGCGGCAGGCGCCGGAGATTCTGGTGGACGTCGGGGGCATCGGCTACGAAATTCAGGTGCCCATGACGACGCTCTATCAACTGCCGGAACTCGGTCAGCCCGTAACGCTGCTGACGCATTTCGTCGTTCGAGAAGACGCCCAACAGCTGTTCGGCTTTGCGGACTCGGCTGATCGGCGTTTGTTCCGCGCATTGATCAAGGTAAGTGGTGTGGGGCCGCGACTGGCGCTCACGTTGCTCTCCGGCATGGATGCGGCGGCTTTTGCGCGCTGCCTGCAGCGCGATGATGTGGCGGCATTGGTGGCATTGCCGGGTGTCGGCCGCAAGACAGCGGAACGCCTGCTTGTAGAGATGCGCGATAAAGCCGGGGTTTGGCTGGATGAATTGTCTCCGGAGTCGGGCACGCCATCCTTAACGGGACAAGCAGCTTCTCAACCAGTTGATCAGCGGGCCGAGGCGGAACAGGCGCTTGTCGCCCTAGGTTATAAGCTGACGGAGGCCGCTAAATTAATTGCGAGCACGCAAGCGCCACCGGAAACCAGCAGCGAGGACCTGATTCGTCTGGCACTGCGTGTAGCGGGTGGAGGCAAGGGATGACAGCGCGCCATATAGGAGTACGTCTGTGATCGAGACAGATCGACTGGTAGCCGCTGACGCGGGCGATAATCGCGAAGACGTCATGGACCGTGCTATTCGACCCCGACGCCTTGGCGAATACATTGGCCAACGCGCCGTGCGAGAGCAGATGGAAATTTTCCTTTCCGCCGCTCGAGGCAGGGGAGAACCTCTGGATCACACGTTGATTTTTGGTCCCCCTGGTCTGGGCAAGACCACGCTTGCCAGCATCATCGCCGAGGAAATGGGGGTGCAGCTCAAGACCACGAGTGGGCCGATCCTTGAAAAGGCGGGCGATATCGCGGCGCTTATGACAAACCTTGAACCCGGGGATGTCTTATTCATTGACGAAATCCACCGGTTGAGCCCTTATGTCGAGGAAGTGCTCTATCCCGCGATGGAGGATTATCAGCTGGATATTATGATTGGTGAAGGCCCAGCGGCCCGTTCCATCAAACTCGATTTGCCGCCTTTCACACTCGTTGGTGCCACAACGCGGGCGGGTTTGCTGACGTCTCCTTTGCGCGATCGATTCGGCATTGTCCAGCGGCTCGAGTTTTATGATGCAGCAGAGCTCACTGAAATTGTGGTGCGCTCTGCGACTATTTTGGACATCCCTGCCGATGAGGAAGGTGCGGTAGCCATTGCGCGACGTTCTCGCGGAACCCCGCGCATTGCAAACAGGTTGTTGCGCCGTGTACGGGACTACGCAGAGGTCAAGGCCGACGGCGTGGTGACCGGCAGTATTGCGGAAGCGGCTCTCGATCTGCTCAGCGTGGATGCACAGGGCTTTGATCATCTTGATCGGAGATTGTTGCTCACTATGATTGAAAAGTTTGATGGTGGGCCAGTGGGCGTTGATAGCCTAGCTGCCGCCCTGTCAGAAGAGCGTGGCACGATTGAAGATGTGCTGGAGCCATTCCTGATCCAGCAGGGCTTTATCATGAGAACGCCAAGGGGCCGAATCGCGACGCGGCATGCCTATGCTCACTTTGGCATGGCTTTTCAGGGTTCCGCCGCAGAGACCCTAAGTCTCGATCTGGACGAGTCGCCGTGACCACGGAATTTTCGCTGCCGATTCGTGTCTATATCGAAGATACGGACGCGGGAGGGATTGTCTATTACGTCAATTACCTTAAATATCTTGAACGATCCCGAACCGAGTTGATGCGGACTTTTGGGCTGGAGCGCGCCGCGATCTCTGATGCAGGCTGGATGTTTGTGGTCTCTGATCTCTCGCTGACATATCGCCAACCCGCGAGGTTGGATGAGCAGGTTGAAGCGACCGCGCGAATATCGGCCGTTGGCGGGGCGACCATTGATTTTGTGCAGACCGTGCGAAGAGGGGAGGTAATGCTGGTTGAAGGCAACATTCAGATCGCTTGCGTCGCCCGTGACACCGGTCGTGCCAGACGCCTGGACCCCGCGTTACGGGCGCAACTTGAGGCAACTTTAGTCGTAAAGGAGGACATGACATGACGCAGGAGCTGGGTTTGATCGAGCTCATCGTCGGCGCGAGCGCACTGGTTCAGGCGGTGATGCTTATTTTGGTATTGGCCTCACTTTCTTCGTGGTTCTTGATTATCCAGCGGGTCATGCTCATGCGCCGAGCCGATGATGAACTGCTGGTTTTCGAGGAGCGATTTTGGTCGGGTATCGATCTGGCCCAGTTATATCGCGAAGGCAATCAGGCCGTCACCGAGGGTCAATTACCGACCGGGGTTGAAAGTTTGTTCCGCGCCGGTTTTAAGGAGTTCTCGCGGCTCTCCCAGCAGGCTGATATGGATGCAGACGCGATACTGGAGGGCTCGAGGCGAGCGATGCGGGTAGCATTGATGCGCGAGACAGACCGTATTGAGCAACATTTACCGTTTCTGGCTTCAGTGGGCTCCACCAGCCCGTATATCGGGCTTTTGGGCACAGTCTGGGGGATCATGCATTCCTTTCGAGGGCTCGCCAACGCCACTCAGGCCACCTTGGCGACCGTCGCTCCGGGCATTTCGGAAGCACTGATCGCCACGGCGATGGGTTTATTCGCCGCTATTCCGGCGGTACTGGCTTACAACCGATTGGCTGCCAGAAGTGATGTGCTTCTAAATCGTTATGAAACGTTTCTGGATGAGTTTTCCGGCATTTTGCAGCGTCAGACCTACGCGTTGAAAGCGAATCAGTCACAGAGACGCTGACCATGCGCCGTCGCCGGATGCTCGCCGAAATTAACGTTGTGCCCTACATCGATGTGATGCTGGTGCTGTTGGTTATTTTCATGGTGACCGCGCCTATGTTGATGCAGGGTGTTGCGGTAGATCTCCCTCAAGCGGATGCGGCGCCAGTCAAGGATCAGGATGCAGAACCCCTGATAGTGTCTATCGATGGCCGCGGCCAGCTGTTCCTCAATTTGGGCGCTGACGAAAAGCAGGCGCTGGAGCTGGCCACTGTTCGTCAGCGAGTGGCGGCGGTATTGCGGCGGACACCCAATAAGCCCGTGTTGGTATGGGGTGACCGGAAGGTCGCCTATGGTGATGTGGTTGTGGTGATGACGGCCTTGCAGGAGGCGGGGGCACCCTCCGTGGGTCTGGTGACTGAGAGCCCGGCGGGGGACTGATGTCAGCTGACCGCCTGCTCTTTGCCGGGTTACCAGCCGCTCTGACACTGCTACTTCACGGCGGTTTGGTAGTGATATTGGTCGTGCGGTGGGGTGGTGC
>CALKEI010000174.1 GCA_938085095.1 uncultured Luminiphilus sp.
CGTTGCTCAACGGTCAAATGTTTGGGCTGTGCCTGCAAGCCGTCACGCGCCGCGACCTCTTTGATGATCACCTTCTCTGACATTTTCTTCTCCTTGCGGGACTCCGTGGGAGATCCCTTTGCAACCTGCCGATCGGGGCGCAGAGTTTAGCGTTACTCGACGCTCACCACCACTCAAGCCGTGGTGAGGTGATCAGTCAGCAGCCAGTTTTCTGGCCGCTTCGGCAATCGATTTGGCATCCACTTTAAAATGCGCCCGCAAATCCTCGCGCCGCTCGCTCATACCGAAACCATCCGTGCCCAGCGCCACAAAAGGACCGGGCAACCAGCTGGCAATCATACGGGGTAAGGCGCGAACATAATCTGTAGCGGCGACCATCGGCACGCCCGGTTCGGAAAAGAGCCCGGTCAGCCACGCTGTTTCGGCGTGCCCGGAAAGAGTTGACTGTTCCGCCTGCTCGGCGTCTCGAGCCAGCTCTACGTAGCTGGTAATGCTGTAGACCGCAACGGCATAGCCGTCTGCCCGCAGACGCGACGCGGCCTCCATAACTTCAAACAGTATGGTTCCGGAGCCTAGCAAATTGACACGTTGGCCCTTGCCAGAGGCTGGCTCCAGTAAATAGCCGCCGCGAATCACACCTTCTTCAAGATCGGCATGCGCCGGACGCGGCGGCATGGGTAGCGCCTCGTTGTACATCATGAGATAAAAAAGTTCATCGTGATCTTCGATAAACATCCGCTGGATACCGTAGCGCACGAGAATCGCGAGCTCCCAGGAAAATGCAGGATCGTAAGTCCGCACAGAGGGCACTGTGCTCGCAAGAATCGGGGAGTGTCCGTCCTGGTGCTGCAGACCCTCTCCGTTGAGTGTAGTGCGACCCGCCGTGCCGCCTAACAGAAAGCCCCTCGCCATCATGTCAGCAGAGGCCCAAATCATATCGCCGACGCGCTGAAAGCCGAACATAGAATAAAAAATGTAGAAAGGAATAGTCGGCACCGCAAAGGTGGCGTAGGCCGTGCCGGCAGCAATGAAAGAGGCGATCGCGCCAGCTTCACAGATTCCCTCCTGAAGAATCTGACCATCGATCGCCTCGCGATAGCTGTTCAGTGCCTCGGCATCAACGGGCGTATAACGCTGGCCATCGGGAGAATAGATACCGGCCACTTTAAACAGTGCGTCCATACCAAACGTGCGTGCCTCATCCGGCACAATCGGGACAATATATTGCCCCACCGCTTGGTCTCTCAGGAGTTTGGTTAACAGCCGCACCATCGCAGTAGTGGTCGATAGAGTGCGCGATTCGCTACCCGCGTTGAAGGTATCGAAGATATCGACAGCTGGTGGGCTCAGACTTGAGGGTGGCACCTCACGCTTCGGCAGATAGCCGCCCAATGCTTCCCTGCGAGTGCGCAAGTAGCTCATTTCTTCGCTGTCTTCCGATGGACGATAAAACTCTGCCCGGGCAATGGCCTGATCGTCGAGAGGGATGCCCCAGCCGCGGGCGCAGGCTATCCGCTCCTCGGTAGACAGATCTTTTTTCTGATGCGCCGTGTTGCGACCCTGAAGTGCCGAACCCATGCCGTCGCCTTTTACCGTTTTCACAAGGATGACCGTGGGCCGATCCTCGCTCTCACAAGCTCGACGGTAGGCCGCGTAGAGCTTCTTCGGATCCTGTCCGCCACGCTTGATCTGGGCCACCTCCGCGTCGGTGAGGGTATTCATTAGCTGCTCTAAACGGGGGTCGCCATGGACCCAATGCTCACGCTGCTCGTCTCCGGGCAAAATAGAGTAACGCTGGTAATCACCATCGAGACACTCCTCCATCCGATGTCGCAACACGCCTTCGTGATCCGCTGCAAGCAAAGCATCCCAGCCGCTACCCCATATCACCTTAAGCACCTGCCAATCCGCACCGCGAAAAGCCCGTTCCAGTTCTTGAATGATCTTGCCGTTACCCCGAACGGGGCCATCCAGCCTTTGCAAATTGCAGTTAACAACGATCACCAGATTATCGAGCCGTTCGCGCGCCGCAATATTGATGGTTCCCAGCACCTCAGGCTCATCTGCTTCACCGTCGCCAATAAAGCACCAGATGCGCGCGTCATCGGGGGCCATGAGCCCCCGGTGCTGCAGGTATTTCGCAAAACGGGCGATATAGATCGACATGGGTACCGATAGCCCCATCGAAGCATTCGGCACCTGCCAGAATTCCGGCATTGAGCGCGGGTGAGGGTATGAAGGCAAACCCCCGCCCTCTCCCAGCTCCCGGCGAAAGTTGCGCAACTGCTGCTCGCTGAGCCGCCCCTCGAGAAAAGCCCGGGCATAGATACCGGGCGCCGCGTGAGGCTGAGGAAGCACCAGATCGCCACGTCCCTCGGCGCTAAAAATATGGTGAAAAGCAGTCTCCATTGCCGTAGCAGCAGAGGCATAGGTCGCAATGTGCCCTCCCAAGCCGGCGCCTTCATCCTGTGCGCGTAAAATCATGGCCGCGGCGTTCCAACGGATAATATTTTCAATACGCTTTTCCAGCTCTAGATCACCGGGGTAAGGCGGCTGTTCATCAGGCGAGAGGGTATTGGTATAGGGGGTATTGAGCAGTGCATCCGACAGGGTGACGCCTTGATCGATACTGTATTCCTGAAGCCGTCTGAGTAACGCCCGGACACCCTCATCGCCGTATTCCCGGCGGATATCCTCAAGCGCTGACCGCCATTCCGGCCAGTCTGCGTCGATCAGCGCACTGACATCCACCGGCACGGCCTGCGCATCATTCATAAAGATATTGCAGCCTGACGCCAAGCATACGGTGTGTCTGGTACTGCGGGGTGAGATCACTCATGATGACGATAGTACAGAGGACACCAAGCAGGACGCCAGTCATGTCACAACGAAAAGCGCTCGAAAGAATCGATGGTGGAATGGGCGAGAGGCCTGCTCTGATTGTGGTCGATGTTGTCGTGGGCTTCACTGACCCCGCCTGCCCGCTGGGCTCAGAGGCCGATTCAGTGGTGGAGGCCAATATCCAGCTCATGGATGCCTTTCACAGGGCAAACTTTCCCGTCGTGCTGACAACCGTTATCTATCACCACGAAGAGCAGGCTTCGGTCTTCCGTGCCCGCATCCCCGCCCTGAATCTCCTCACTCCCGACTCCGAGTGGGTCCAATTTGACCCACGCCTCCCTGTCACAGCGACTGACCTACAACTTGAGAAGCGTCACGCAAGTAGCTTCCACGGCACGATGCTGGATGATTGGCTTCGAGCGCGAGACGTAGACTCGGTTGTGGTAACCGGGCTGACGACTAGCGGGTGTGTGCGCGCAACTGCAGTAGACGGTTTACAAAATAATTATCGAGTATTGGTTCCACGAGAAGCCTGTGGTGACCGCGATAGCCAGGCCCACGAGGCCAATCTCTATGACCTCAATGCGAAATACGCTGACGTCGTGTCTCTCGAGGATTTGCTGCTCTCACTCCCCGCCTGACGGCGTCTGCTGCGCAGCAAAAGCAGCGGTCTGCTCGGGCGTAGCCTCGGTTTGATAGTGCGCTTTCCATTCGGCATAAGGCATTCCGTAGACGATTTCACGCGCGGCCTCCTTGTCGAGGGTCATACCCTGCTGAGCGGCTTCCTCCGCATACCATTTGGACAGGCAGTTCCGGCAAAAGCCGGCCAGCGTCATCAAATCGATGTTTTGGACGTCCTTGCGACTATCTAGATGTGACAACAGGCGGCGAAACACCGCGGCTTCAATCTGTTCTTGGCTCATAGTTTGGCTCGTTAGCGTGGAGTGAGAGTTCGACAAAGGCCGAAATGCTAGTGGGTCAGAGGCAGTGTGCGCGCTGTGACAAGATCATGAATCATCGCACCCTGATCCGGATATCGCCATGCTTCTGCGGGCAGGTCTTCAGGCTGCCACCAAGCGACCTCCCTGACTTCCAAAGGCCGATGGATTTTCGGTTGTGCTGACGCGGACAGGTCGCACCAGTAGAGATGGAAGCCATTGTCAAAAACCTTGGCCAACTCACCCGCCGTAGCCCGCATCCCTGTTTCCTCAAAGATCTCGCGTTCCGCGCCACACCGGGCAGATTCTGTGTCGGCGACGCTCCCACCGGGCAACGCCCACCCGCTGGACCAACCCCTGACCAATAATGCGCCACGCGGCCCCCAGACCAGGCATCCCGCACTCGGTGCTGATGTCACCGGGCCCTTATCTGAGCAGGGAGGGGGCGTCTGGCCACAGGCGGTTAGCCAAATCAATAGCGCGAATGCGCCACTACGTTTCATAGACCCAGTCCACGGCATCATTGCCGACTGCGATACGTAGCTCATCCAACAAAGCATCGCTAGGGTGCACCTGCCAGGCGCCACCGAGCCGAACCGCTACGGAACCCTTGGGCTGGACGTACTCCATCACTACCGGACACTGTCCACCCACCGCTGTTCGCAGTGTATTGGCAAGCAAGGTATTGAAACGTTCATCCACCCGGTGGCTAGCGACCCGGAGACGCAGCTGGGAGACCCTGGCCTTTCTGGCCTGCTCCAAAGAGCGAACGGTCTTGGTCCTCATCGCGAGCCCACCATTAAAATCATCCACCTGCAGCCTTCCATCGAGGAGCACAATCCGATCTTTCTGCAGCAGGTCTCTATGTTCGGTGAAAACATCGTTATACACGGTAGCTTCTATCTGGCCCGAACCATCATCGAGCGTCAGCACGGCCATAGGACCACGCTGAGTCTTAATGGTGCGAATATCCAGAATCAAACCCGCGACCACCGCCTGATTTGTGGCCTGTAACTCTCGAATTCGCCGCGGGGCAAATTTTCTGACCTCTGTCTCATACGCTTCCATGGGATGGCCACTCAGGAAGCTGCCCAAGCTCTCCTTTTCTGCATTTAACAGCTCGGTCAAAGACCAGGGTCGCGCGCCCCGATGCTCTTGATAGAGATCATCCGAGGCATCGCTTGCGGCGATAACCTCGCCGAACAAATCATCGATGCCCGCCGCAGTGTTGCTGGCAACCTGTTCGGCACCTTTAATCGCGTCATCCAGTGCGGCAAGCAGCACCCAGCGCTCTACCCCAAGCTCATCAAGCGCGCCACTTTTGATCAATGCCTCCAGCGCGCGGCGATTCACTTTACGGGGGTCCGTACGGGCGCAAAGATCAAAGAGGCTGGTGAAGGGCCCCTCCTCTCTCGCGCTGAGCAAATTACCGATGGGGCCTTCTCCCAAGCCTTTGATTGCGCCCAGCCCGTAACGTATCTGGCCCTCATCATCGACCGAAAAGGCGTACTGCCCCACCTGAATAGAAGGTGGCTGAACCGTAAGACCCATCCGTCTCGCTTCATCGCGAAACGTCAGCAGTTTGTCCGTGTTATCGATTTCGGAACTCATGACAGCGGCCATGAATTCTCCACCATGATGGGTTTTTAGCCAGGCCGTTTGGTAGGACACCAATGCGTAGGCCGCCGAATGCGATTTGTTGAAGCCGTAACCCGCAAACTTTTCCACCAGATCAAAAATCTTTATCGCCAGCGTCGGATCAATACCTTGCTCCGCCGCGCCCTCTTCAAAAACGCTGCGCTGCTTCGCCATCTCTTCGGGTTTCTTTTTACCCATGGCACGACGCAACAGATCCGCACCACCTAGCGTATACCCCGCCAATACCTGTGCAATCTGCATCACCTGCTCCTGATACAGAATGATCCCGTATGTGGGTTCGAGGATCGGTTTCAGCAACTCATGCTGATACTGGGCATCGGGATAGGCCATTGGCTCACGGCCGTGCTTGCGGTTGATGAAATTCTCGACCATCCCTGACTGAAGAGGCCCGGGTCGAAACAACGCCACCAGCGCCACGATGTCTTCAAAACAGTCGGGGCGCAGATTCTTTATCAGCTCTTTCATGCCGCGACTTTCGAGCTGGAAGACAGCCGTAGTGTCGCCACCTTGCAGCAAACGGAACACCTCAGGGTCGTCGAGGGGGATATGGTCGATATCCAGTGGTGATTCAGCGCGCGCATCGATCATTTGAATGGCCCACTGAATAATGGTCAGCGTCCTCAGCCCCAGAAAGTCGAACTTGACCAACCCGGCTTCTTCTACATCATTTTTATCGTACTGGGTGACCACGCCGCCACCGTCTTCATCGCAATAGATGGGTGAAAAGTCGGTCAGTTGACTCGGCGCAATAACCACGCCACCGGCATGCTTGCCCGCATTGCGTGTCACACCCTCCAACTGCACCGCCATATCCCAAATTTCCTGCGCTGAGCTGTCCTCCTCGAGTAACTGCACCAGTTGCTCTTCTTGCTCCAGCGCTTTCGACAGCGTCATGCCGACTTCAAACGGGATGAGCTTGGACATGCGATCGGCCAGCCCGTAGGGCTTACCCTGAACTCGGGCGACGTCGCGCACGACCGCTTTGGCCGCCATCGTGCCAAATGTGATGATCTGGGACACGGCCTGACGACCATATGTCCGCGCCACATACTCGATCACCTCATCGCGGCGCTCCATACAGAAGTCGACGTCAAAATCGGGCATCGAGACGCGTTCAGGATTCAGAAATCGCTCGAACAGGAGGTCATATTCGATAGGATCGAGGTCCGTAATGCCCAAAGCGTACGCCACCAATGACCCTGCGCCGGATCCCCGCCCCGGGCCCACAGGGATATCTTGCTCCTTGGCCCACCGGATGAAGTCCATGACGACCAGAAAGTAACCGGGGAAACCCATCTGATTGATCGTATTGAGCTCGAATTCGAGTCGCTCCCGGTACGGTCCGAGTTGCTCCTCTCCCCACTGTGGAAAACGCCGCTGGAGCCCCTCAAAGGAAAGGCGGCTCAGATACGATTCAATCGTCTCGGCGGGCGGCACCGGATAGTTTGGCAGAAATGGCTTCCCCAAGGTCAGGGAGACCGAACATCGGCGGGCGATCTCCACTGAATTCTCCAGGGCTTCCGGGATGTCTGAAAATAATTCGGCCATCTCTTCCGCGGAGCGGAGATACTGCTGGTCTGAATAGGCCCGCAACCGTCGAGGGTCGTCTAGGGTTCTGCCATCGCCGATGCATACCCGAGCCTCGTGCGCCTCGAACTCGTCGGGACCGAGGAACCGGACATCGTTGGTCGCGACTACTGGACAAGCATTCTCGCTCGCTAGCGCGATCGCCGCATGCAAATAATCCTCCTCACCCGCGCGACCGGTGCGCTGCAGTTCAAGGTAGAAGCGATTGGGGAAACACGCCTGCCATTTTTTCAAGGCGGTTTGCGCGTCGGCTTCACGACCATTTAGGAGCGCCTGCCCAATATCTCCCTGACGCCCGCCAGACAGCGCAATCACACCCTCTGCATACTCGCTGATCCAAGCCTGTTGCACTCTGGGTCGGCCAAGATATTGACCCTGCTGGTATGAGCGCGACAGCAACAGCATGAGGTTTCGATAGCCCGTTTCATTCTGAGCCAACAAGCACAGTTCATGGTGTCGATCTTCATCCAGAGGGTCCAGAACATGCAGATCCGCACCCACGATCAACTTAATCCCGAGATCAGCCGCCGCCTTGTACGCCTTCACGAGCCCGAAAAAATTGTGGTGATCGGTAATCGCCACAGCCGGCATGCCGAGCTCAGCTACGCGATTCAAGGAGGGCCGAATACGCAGTAACCCATCAATTAATGAGTATTCAGTATGGAGTCGGAGGTGAACAAACGAGGTCATGTCGGAACGCTATCCCACCTCGGGGTCTGCCAGCAAGCGCTTCACGGGACCAAAGCTCCGTCGATGGACGGGAGAGACGCCAAGGCTCTCAAGTGCCGTTATATGCGCCTGGGTGGGATATCCCTTATGGCGATCAAAGCCATACCCGGGGTAATGCTCATGCAGGGCCAGCATCTCCCCATCGCGCTGGACCTTGGCGAGAATAGATGCCGCGCCGATAGCAGGTTCGGTCTGATCGCCTTTTACGATGGCCCGCGCTTCAAAGGACCAACGTGGCAGTCGATTACCGTCTACCAAAACCAAGGAAGGTCGCAATGAAAGTCCCTCTACGGCCCGGCGCATCGCCAAAAGTGACGCCTGCAGAATGTTAATTTCATCGATTTCTGCCACTGTCGCCCGCCCCAATGCCCAGCAGAGCGCCTCCGAGCGAATCGTTTGCGCCAGTGTTTCCCGACGAGCAGCCGACAACGCTTTGGAGTCCGTCACCCCCTCAGGCGGCGGGTCTTTCAGTATTACCGCTGCAGCCACGACATCACCTGCCAGAGGCCCCCTGCCGACTTCGTCGACCCCCGCGACGAGATGACCCGTTACATCCTGAAATAAGTCAGCCGGCTTCATTGACGCTCTATTAAGGGCATCAGGGCATCGATGCTTCGATTTGCGAAATTACCGCCGATCAAACCAGCCAATTCGTTAAATCGCGCTACCTGCGCGTCACCGCCGCCCTCCAGCATCCGAGAGACCTCATCGGCAAGGCGTGCAGGCGTTGCCTCGTCCTGCAAGAGTTCTGGGGCGACTTCATGACCAGCAAGGATGTTGGGCAGACCCACATACGGGGACTTCACCATTCGCGACAGGATCGTCCAAGACATTGCGGCCATTCGGTAACCGATGACCATTGGTTTGCGCAACAGCATGGCTTCCAAGGTGGCAGTGCCCGAGGCGATGAGGATGGCGTTACTGATATGCATCACCTCTCGTCCCTGACCTTGAATCAGGCTAACGGGCAGATCGGCGCGCTCAAGGTACGATTGAATCTGCCGATAGCGAGTAGGGTTGGCCGCTGGAATCACAAAGTGCAGGTCAGAATGACGATCTTGGAGTTCTGACATCGCCGCTACAAATGACGGCATGAGGTGACGTATCTCTGCCTCCCGACTACCCGGGAGCACCGCAAGCAACGTCTGTTCACCCGACAACCCCATCTCGCGCCGGAGACTATCCGCCGCTGGGAGCTGTTGCAGATCATCAACCAGCGGATGACCAACGCAGACCGCATCGATGCCCGCTCGTTGATAGATATCCACTTCGAAGGGCAGCAAACACAGCATCCTGTCGACCGATTTGCCAATGCCGCGGATACGGCCCTGTCGCCACGCCCAGACAGAAGGACTCACGAGATGGGCGGTAGGAACACCCTGAGCGCGCAATCGACGCTCTACAGGTAAATTGAAGTCCGGGCTGTCGATTCCGACGAATAACTGCGGTGGCGCTGACAGCTGCTGCGCGATTAACCGGCGCCTAATACCCAGCAGCTCAGGCAGCCGCTTGAGGGGCTCAACCACACCCATCACCGATAAACGCTCCATAGGGCAGATTGACTCAAGGCCGAACGCCTCCATCTGACCCCCACCAATGCCGGTGATATCGAGTGCGGCGCCACGTGCGCGCCACGCCCTCAGCACAGAGCCTGCCAGAATGTCGCCGGAGGGTTCACCCGCACATATTCCCAGACGCAGGCTCTCAGCTGTCACTAACGAACGATGCCCCGCTGAGATTGCTTGAGTGAGTCGACCAACGTCTGAACGCTCGGGGTGTCTTCCACCATACTCTGGAGTCGCTCCAAGGCGGCATCAAGCGTCAGCCCCTGCCGATAGAGAATCTTGAAGGCGCGCCGTAGCTCGGAGATTTCCGCAGTGTCGAAGCCGCGCCGGCGCAATCCCTCCGAATTAATCGTTTTGGCCTCGGCGGGACTGCCCGCTACCGTGACAAAGGCAGGGACATCCTTACCAATAGACGTGCCCATGCCGCTAAAGCTGTGCGTACCTATTTTGCAAAACTGGTGCACGAGAGTATATCCAGAGAGGATGGCCCAATCGCCCACCTCGACATGCCCTGCTAGAGCGGTGTTATTGACCAAGATAGTGTCGTTGCCAACAACACTGTCATGACCAATATGAACGTATGCCATGATGAGATTACGATGGCCAACCTCGGTAAGTGATCGGTCCTGAACCGTCCCTCGGTGAATCGTCACGTTCTCCCGAATGACGTTGTCGTCGCCGATATGGAGCTCTGTCGGCTCATCGCGATATTTCAGATCCGGAGTCGCCTCACCTATAGTGGAAAACTGATAAATGTGATTTCGAGCGCCGATACGAGTCGGCCCTTTGATCACCACATGAGATTCGATTTTTGTGCCTTCACCAATTTCGACATCCGGCCCCACAATCGTCCAGGGACCGACCTCCACTGACTCATGGAGACGCGCGGTCGGGTCGATAATGGCGAACTCGTGGATCACGGATCAACGATTGGCGCACAAAATGGTGCCCGAGGCCGCAAGCTCGTCCTCGACCCGGGACTCCACCTCGAACTTCCATACGCCTCGCCGCTCGCTCACGATACTAGCGTGCAGCATTACACGGTCACCCGGGACGCAAGGCCGCTTGAAGCGCAAGCCATCGGCACCGACAAAATAATAAATCGCGCCATCGGCCGGCGTCTTATCCATCGTCACAAAACCGAGAATGCCAGCCGCCTGAGCCATGGCCTCAAGCAGAAGTACGCCCGGAAAGACTGGCATTCCGGGGAAGTGCCCATCAAAAAAAGGCTCATTAATACTCAGGTTTTTATAGGCCTCAATGCACTCTCCAGGTGTGATTGAAACCACCCGGTCGACGAGTAAAAAAGGATATCGGTGAGGAAGTCGGTTACGAATTTCTTCAATGTCGAGTGTCACGCGTTGTTATCCTCTTTCTGCTCAAGACCGGCGGCCTTTTCCAACTGGGCAATACGCCGTGCCATTTGGTCCAGCTGGGTAAAGCGAGAGGCGCTCCTGAGCCAAGACCGCAGCGGCTGAATAGGCGTACCGGAAGAATAGTGCCCGGGCTCAGTCACAGAGCTGGCCACTCTACCCTGCCCCCCTATGTGCACGTCATCAGCAATAGTAAGATGCCCCGCCATGCCCGCTTGTCCGGCAATCACGCAACGTGCACCAATTGCGGTACTGCCCGAAATACCGGCCTGAGACGCAATCGCAGTCTGGCGGCCGACTCGCGCCCCGTGCCCTATTTGCACTAAGTTATCGATAATCGCCCCATCCTCGACGACGGTATCTTCCAGCGCACCCCTGTCAATAGTCGAATTGGAGCCAATCTCCACATCATTACCGATGATGACGGTGGCGAGTTGCTCAATTTTTACCCATCCGTCTGCAGTAGGCGCAAAACCAAAGCCGTCTGCTCCAATCGTGCTATTCGGATGAATCGTGCACCGCTCGCCAATTTGGACGGCATGGCAAATCACCACGCCGGGCTTGATGATCGTATCGGCCCCGATCTGAGTCCCATGCCCGACATAGGCCCCGGCGCCAATCCAGACCCGATCGCCTAGCGCCGCATCAGCCTCCACGCAGGCGCCGGCATCAATGGTCACGTGCTTGCCCAACCGGGCACCATCCGACACAACAGCGGCTTCATGAACCCTTCCACTGGCCTGAGGATGGTTGTCAAAGATTCGAGTTGCCCGCGCAAAGGCAACGTAAGGCGTGTCGGTCAGCAAAGCGCAGCCCGACCAATGGTCTATCCATTCGGGGTGCAAGATCACCGCCCCCGCGCGAGTGGAGGATAGTTTGCTCAGATGTTTTTTTTCAGAAACGAAGCTGAGGTCATCAGCGGTAGCGGCATCCAAAGTCGCCAACCGCTGGATCGGGCGCGACGCGTCCCCGCGAAGCTCGAGCTCCAGTGCGGTCGCGAGCTCCCCGAGGGACGGCATAGTACTTACTCCGTGCCTAATTGATTCATCTTGTCCGATACTTTCGCCGTGACGTTGTAACCCAAATCGGCGTGAATGACTGCCTGCTGCTGGAGCAAAAGGCCAATCTGCTCGGTTTCGATGATCTCGCGCAGTACTTCCTGCGCTTGTGGTGCCAACTCCTGCATGACGCGCTGCGCGTTTTGCGTCTGGAGTGTCTGTAATTTCTTGGCAACGTATTCAAGATCTGACTGTTTGCTAGCCATCTTCTGGCGCGCGGCAACCTGATCTTCTTCACTCATTGCCGCCTGATCACGCTGAAAATCCTTGACCAGCTGATCCAGTTCGGCACGCAACGCATCAAACTGCGACTTGTCAGAAGCGAAGTCCTCGTTGTCCTCAAACTCCTGAAGTCGCTGCTGCGCCACGTCAGTTTGCAGAATCGCCTGTTCGAGATTCACTACGGCGATTCGGCCCTGAGCCAAAGCAATTGACGGCAAAACGACCATCAGTAGGCCTGTCAGCCACACACGTGCGTTCATTGAAAAATCTCCATTTTTTGTAGTGTTAGAAGCCTCTTCCCAGCGTGAACTGGAAGACTTCCCTTTCATCAATTGGACTGGCATTCAGGGGCTTGGCCAGACTGAAAGTCAGCGGCCCAAAACCCGACAGCCATGTCACGCCGATGCCAACAGAGTAACGTAATTCGCCCGCGTCGATACCAAAACAATTCACCTGATTTTCACGGCAATTTGTATTGAAAACATTGCCCACATCGAAGAATAAGGCGGATCGCAACGAGCTTCGATCTTTAATAAAGGGCATGGGGAACAGCACCTCCGCACTCCCTTCGATCAGCACATTACCGCCGAAAGGATCGGGTTCGTTATAAAACTGCTGAACCGGTATTTTCCCGTTGGATGGGTCGACTGAATAGCCATAACCGCGCCCATCAGCCCCCCCAAACTGCGTGGGGAGACCATTTTCATCAATAGCGGTTACGGCGGTATTAGCGCTGTAAACGACAGGGGGCGTCGAGCGAGGGCCGAGCGTGTTCGACTCATAACCCCGCACAGAGCCAAATCCACCGGCAAAGAAATGCTCATAAAATGGCAATTCGGTCGTATCGCCATAGCCATCGCCGTAACCCACTTCGCCACGCAGGTGCAGGGTAAAATCCCCGAATAGCGGGAAGTACACCTCACCACGATAGTTCAGCTTATAAAACTCCAGATCAGATAGCGGCACCGCCACCTCAAGCGACAGAGACTGAGACGCACCGCGCGTGGCAAGCTGCCCACGATTCAGTGTCGATTGCAGCCAGCTACCCGTGAGACTCCAATTCAGATAGCGATCACCATTTAGATCCAAAAAGCCCTGGTTATCGGGAGGCGACAGCGCAGACAACGGGATGGTGTCGATTGGCTCGAGCACCTCGGCTGCGGCGTAAGTGCCGTCGGCCTGCAACGTCGAGTAGTACCAATATTCAATCTCAGGCGCCAGTCGGGGGCTGGCAGAAATTTCCTGCACCGCGTACTGCCCCGACGTGATTTTGGTGTCCGTCACGCCAAGCGAAAACCCGAGTCGCTGAGTCTCACTAATCGGGTAACCGAAATTCATACTGCCGCCCCAGGTGTCCGTCGTGTAACTCGCCACGTTAATCTTGGACAGATCTGTTTTACGGTAAAAAATCCCGAAGCCCCGGCTGACGCCGTCTTCAGTGAAATACGGATTGGTGTAGTTGAAACTGATGACGTCCTGATAGCGGGAAGAGTTTAATGAAACACCCACCCTGCGACCCGTGCCAAGAAAGTTATTCTGCTGCAGGTTGAGACCGAGAATCAGACCCGCATCCTGCGCATAACCCAGACTGCCGCCGATAGAGCCGAATGATTGCTCTTCGACGCTGAAGTCTACGTCGATTAGATCGTCGGAGCCGGGGACTTCAGTGGTTTCCACTGCCGCAGTTTTGAAAAAGCCAAGGCGCTCAAGGCGAATACGCGACTGTTCAATGGCTGCAGAAGAAGCGGGGGCCGACTCCATCTGTCGCATTTCACGGCGCAACACGTCGTCCATGGTGGTCATATTGCCTGCAAAATTGATTCGGCGAACATAGGTTCGCTTGCCGGGGTCGATGAAGAACTTCATGACCACGGTGCTGTTATCTTCATCAATCTCCGGCATGCCCGTGACTGTGGCAAAGTTGTAGCCTTCGTTGCCCAAGCGCCGCGTCAGGTAGTCCTCGGTCGCCGTGACCAACTGCTGAGAATACACTTGCTCTGGCTGAACGATGAGGAAACGACTCAGATCTTCCTCGGGCAACACTAGGTCACCACTTAAGCCGACCTCGCTAACAGTAAACTTCTGGCCTTCAGTGACGTTGGCGGTGATGTAGACCTCCTCCTTGTTGGGAGAGACCGCCACCTGGGTGGAATCGATGGTAAATAACAGGTAGCCGCGATCCAGATAATAAGAAGACAGGGTTTCCAAGTCTGATGTCAGCTTTTCTTTAGAGTATTTATTATCACTGGTGAAGAACGAGAACCATCCGCCCGTCTTGAGTTCAAAAAGATCGATCAGATCGTCATCAGAGAATATGGCGTTGCCCACCACATTGATGTGCTGAATCGTGGCGACAGTGCCCTCATTTACCTCGATCGCAATCGACACTCG
>CALKEI010000175.1 GCA_938085095.1 uncultured Luminiphilus sp.
GCTTTTTTCTTTACCGGTGCTTTTTTAGCGTTAGCTTTTTTCTTTGCCGGAGCCTTCTTGGCGGCAGGTTTTCGACTGGCCATGATGGTGCGGTTCCTCGTAGAGTGTCGTGACAGACTTTGTCGGGACCAATTGGGCACGGGAAGCTACCAGAGTTCAGCGATCCATGCCACCGCTGATTTTAGTGACGGCGGGGGATTTTGCTAGACGGTCTTAAAATGTCTCATCAGCGAATCGGGAGAGAGGTGACATGGATTTTCCGCCCTTAACCGCCGGCAGGCTGTTGCGGCGGTATAAGCGGTTTCTGGCAGATATTGAATTGTCCGATGAGGGTGGCGAAATAACTGTGCATTGCCCAAATACAGGCGCCATGACGGGATGTCAGGCCTTTAAGGCACCTGTGTGGCTGTCTTACCACGACAGTCCCCGCCGAAAATTCGCTTGGACATGGGAATTGATAGGCACCGAGACCGGTCTCGTGTGCATCCATTCAGCATTGGCCAATCGCGTTGTAGAGGAGGCGTTGCGGGGTGGATTGTTTCCGATGCTGTTTTCGGAGGGGGAGGCCTTACAGCGAGAGGCATGGCTGTGTGAGGGTGCGAGGGCAGATTTCTTCATTCCCAGTGCGGAGGGCACTTATATTGAGGTGAAGTCGGTCACGCTTCACTTTGGAGGCGGTAAGGGCGCTTTTCCTGACACCGTTAGTCATCGTGCGACTAAGCACCTAGTCGAATTACGCTCGGCGATGCAGCGTGGACACCGCGCTGCGTTGATATTTTGTGTCTTGCATGAAGGGGTCGCCTCGGTGATCCCCGCAGCAGATATTGATCCGACTTACGCCGCGCAGTTGCACCAGGCTTTGGTTGAGGGGTTGGAGGTTTATACCCTTTTCAATGACATCACGACCCGCGGGATCTATCCTCGCTTGGTACGGAACTGGGAAATGCTCTAGCTATGCCGACATCGCTGATTGCATTGGGGCTCTCGACAGATCATCTGGTGTCCGTAACGGACGGTATACAGGTTGAAACCAACACCGCAGCGGCCTTTCAGGTGTTGGCAGAGAGAGCGGCCGGGGAAGGCTACGATCTTCGCATCGCCTCAGCTTTTCGAGGCTATGATCGGCAGGTCCGGATCGTCAATGACAAGTGGCGAGGTCTTCGATCGGTCACGGATGCTGACGGGCAGATACTGGAGAGAACGTCACAAACTGATGGTGCCTGGCTGAGCACGATCTTACGATTTTCGGCCTTACCGGGTACGTCGAGACATCACTGGGGCACGGACCTCGATATTTGGGACGCAGCCGCGGTCAGCGAGGGGTACCGGCTCGGTTTGTCTCCCGCTGAGTACGAGGTAGGTGGCCCGTTCTCTGAAATGACACGCTGGCTGGATGAGCGGATGCAGGCTGACGACGCGGAAGGGTTTTTCAAGCCTTATGCGGTCGACCGGGGTGGCGTTGCACCGGAGGCGTGGCATATCAGCTATCGTCCGGTCGCGCGCCAGTACCCATACCCAGAGTCACTTGAAGCGCTGATGTCCCTGTGGCGAGGAGAGCCGGACGAGTTAGGTATTGCCCATGAGCCATTGGCGATGTTGGAGGTGATCGAGCCTCAAGCAGAATCGTTGCTGGCCAGATTTGTTCAGGGAATATGAATCCACTCCGGCCGTCAGCGGGGCCTTACGGAATGTCAGAGGCGATTATTCAGACCAAGGGTCGCAGCGCTTGGGCACCAACACTTTTTTCAAGCGTGTGTAACGGGGCATCCCTTTTTGGTAATCGGGGTATGCCTCACCGGCAATGAGCGGCTCGAAGTAGGCTTTGCCCGCTGCGGTGATGCCAAAACCGTCCTTGGTAATGAAGCGTCGAGGCATTTTTTTTTCGCGGTTTGCGACTCGATGTAGCGGCGCAGTGCCGATACGCCAGCGATAGGGGCGGCTGGACAGCCTTTCGATGGTGGGCATCACAGCATTCGCGCCGTCGATCGCCAGCGTCACTGCAGCCTCGCCCAGCGCGAAGGCCTGATCCACGTCGGTTTGACTGGCAATGTGGCGAGCGGCACGCTGCAAGTAGTCTGCGACTGCCCAGTGGTGCTTGTAACCAAGCTGCTCCTTGACCATTCCTGCGAGGAGTGGCGCCAAGCCACCCAGCTGGGCATGGCCAAAGACGTCGCGCTCACCCTGATCGGAGAGTAGCCGGCCATCAGCAGTGCTGGTGCCCTCGGAGGCGACTACCACGCAGTAACCGTGCCGGTCGACACACTGGGAGACTTTGCTTAGAAACCGCTCCTGATCAAAAGCAATCTCGGGCAGCAAAATGATGTGGGGTGCATCACCCCGTTCGCTGGCTGCGAGGGCGCTGGCGCCGGCGATCCACCCGGCGTGTCGACCCATGACCTCGAGGATAAAAACTTTGGTAGAAGTCGCACACATCGACTCTATATCCAGTGCTGCCTCGCGAGTGGAAATGGCGACGTACTTCGCTACGGAACCGAATCCAGGGCAGTTGTCGGTTAGCGGCAGGTCATTGTCGATCGTTTTGGGCACGTGGATAGCCTGAATGGGATAACCCATCTGGGCACTAATCTGAGACACTTTGAGGCAGGTGTCCGCTGAATCACCCCCTCCGTTATAAAGAAAGTAGCCAATGTTGTGGGCCCGAAAAACGTCGATGAGCCGCTCGTACTCGTGACGATTCTCGTCGAGACTTTTCAGTTTGTAGCGACAAGAGCCGAAAGCGCCACCTGGCGTGCTCATCAGCCCATCGATGGCGCGGCGGCTTTCCCGGGACGTGTCAATCAGTTGCTCTTGCAATGCGCCCAGAATCCCATTTTGCCCGGCCAAGACTTTACCGATCCGCTCAGGATGTGCCCTGGCGGTTCGGATGACGCCTGCGGCGGAGGCATTGATAACCGGGGTGACACCGCCGGACTGGGCATAGAAAAGATTGCGCTTGCTCATGATTAAAAATTTGGCTGGATTGACAAGAAGTGCGTACCGTAGACCTCGCGAGACCCAATGGCAAACTGCCCGTGATAATCTCCCCTCTGCGTGGAGAATCTCCTTGTCCAATCACATTCACATTCTGGGTATTTGCGGCACTTTCATGGGCGGACTTGCGCTGCTCGCTCGGGAGCGCGGTTTTTCAGTGACCGGATCGGACCGCAACGTTTACCCGCCAATGAGCACCCAGCTTCTGGAGAGTGGCATTTCCCTGTTCGACGGTTATGAGGCCGAGCAATTATCACCGGCGCCGGGCTGCGTCGTGGTGGGCAATGCGCTGTCTCGTGGGCAGCCCGTTGTTGAGGCAATGCTTAACGAGGGCCTCCACTACACGTCGGGGCCTGAGTGGTTGGGACGACATATTCTTCAAGATCAGTGGGTGCTCGCTGCGGCGGGGACCCATGGCAAAACCACTACTGCCAGTATGTTGGCGTGGATTCTGGATTGCGCTGGGCTTGAGCCGGGTTTCCTTATTGGCGGTGTGCCGTCTAATTTTGGTGTGTCGGCGCGATTGGGTGGTGGCCGCTTTTTTGTGGTGGAAGCGGACGAGTACGAC
>CALKEI010000176.1 GCA_938085095.1 uncultured Luminiphilus sp.
GGTACGGAAGGACCTCTCCGCCGTGCTCCCGCCTATGACCCGATTATTCAGGCACATTCGGGAATGGCTGCCACCCAGGGCAGCGACGACTCTCCCGCCTTTATCCGCTCACTGCTGTGCGACAAGATCACGGCTTACACCGCCTGCCAGGCAGTCACCAGCGCACTGTTTGCACGCGAGCGCAGCGGCGAGGGCCAACTGATTGATCTGTCCATGATCGATGCAGGGCTCTTTTTTATGTTCCCCGACGGGTTCCAGAATCACGCGCTTCTCGACGAGGATGCGATTCCCGGCGGGCTATTGATCGATATCCTTTACGACCTGACCCTGACGAAGGATGGCGGCATCACGGTAGCGGCTGCCAATCAGGAGATGCAGGGGCGCATGCTCAATGCCATCGGACTGCTCCCCCTGCTGCAGGATGAGCGCTTCAATACGATGAAAAAACTGATGGAAAATCTGCACGCCTTTCGAGAGCTGGTCGCTGAAAAATGTCTGCAGTACACCAGTGACGAATTACTTCACCTGCTCCGCGAGGTGGAGGTGCCCTGCGCGAAGTGCCTAAACCGTAACGAAGTCCTCGCACAGGAACAGCTGAGCGCCAACGACAGCATCGCAATAGTAGACCACCCTCATCTGGGCAAACTGCGCATCGTCAAAGCACCGCCGCGTTTCGGGGGAGAACGCCTAGCGCCCTCGCGTCCAGCGCCGGCCCATGGTGAACACACCGAAGACGTGCTGAGCTCTTTTGGATTGGATAAGGACCGCATTGAGCGCCTTCAGGTTGACGGATTATTGGGATAGTCCAGGACGCTACCCTGCGCCTTTCGCGCAGTGGTGGCGAGGGCTGGGCGCGCCGTAGGTAAGGCTATTGTGCTGTAAAACCACCATCTACACTGAGTATCGCGCCCTGGCACAAACTCGAGTCCGGCGAAGCGAAGAACAGGATCGCGCCGGCCACCTCCTCAGCCGTACCCATCCGACCAATGGGCATGACCCCTCTGAGCATACTTTTGGCCTCTTCCTTGTCGGGCATGAGGTCTGTCCAGCGCTCCATCATGGGCGTTTCGATCACACCCGGGCACACACAGTTGATGCGCACGCCGGTGGTAGCGAGCTCGATAGCCATGTCGCGGGTAAACACCACCAGTCCTCCCTTGGCGCTTCCGTAGGCGGTAGAGAGCGGGAACCCCACCAAACCATTGAGTGACGAAATATTAATCACGCTGCCCGAGCCACGCTCGACCATCGGCGGCACAAAATGCTTACAGAGCAGCCACGGTCCTTTGAGATCGGTGTCGAGTACTCTGTCCCACTCCTCCACCGTCGTGTCGTGATAGGTCTTGTTGAGCTCCGAGCCCGCGTTATTAACCAGCACGTCGACTCGGCCCCATCGCTCATAAACAGCGGCGGCGGCCTGGACTACAGCAGACTCAATACGCACGTCGAGCTCCAGTGCGAAATGTGTCGAGCCCAGTTCCGACGCAAGCGCCTGCGCAGCAGGTAGATCGCGATCAAGAATGCACACCTCGGCGCCCTCTTCAACGAACCGTCGAACCGTCGCAGCGCCAATACCACTGGCACCGCCCGTCACCACACATTTCAAATTCTGTAACCGCATCTGCATTCCACTCGCTGGTAGTCAGGGGTTTATCACACACCAAAGCGATAGTAGCGGTAAATACCTGCCAAAAAAGCCACCGCTAGGGAGTAAATGTGTGCTGCGAGACGTCATAGCATTGAAGGAGCACAATATGACCACATCAGATACCTATTCCATCCTTACTGCGGCAGCCGTGCTGCTCGTGATGGCGGCCTCTACAATCTAATCCGTTAGTCTGGCACCGGGCCAAAGATCAGATCGATCCAGCGTGCGTGCGCAAAGGCTTTATCTCGACGGTTCATTCACTGATTACCTAGGCGACTGGTTCGGATCAACACGGGTATAAAGAGGCCGATTCCGGAGGTCTCGCGTCTAACGGGTCACTCAAGCGTGCCCATCACTGAGCAAGTTTTCACTGCCCAACGTAACCAATCCGCGCGGGACGTGATATGAATGCTGGACGTCTTGAATGACGCAAGACAGAAAAACGTGAGGATCTGATATGACGGTAGCGATCACAACCACCCCCGCGGGAGACATTCTCGCCAACACCCACGAGATGGAATGGCTCGACGTCGGTGGCGGCTCGTACTTCAAAGTGCTGCGGCTATGCGAGAAAACAGGCCAATGGACGCTGTATGTCCGCATGGAGCCAGGGGCCAGCTTTCAGCCACACCGGCACGAGGGGTGGGGCCAATTTTTTATCATGAAGGGTGAGCTGATCTATGACGTCGGTTCTGCTCCAGCCGGGACCTATGGTTTCGAGCCCATCTTTGCGGTGCACCACGACGCAAAATGCGAAGTAGAAACCGAAATGTTGTTTATGGGCGAAGGGGCAGTCACCTACTTCACTCCCGAGGGCGAAATCGACTACGTACTCAACGTGCAAACCCTTAAAGCCGCAACCGAGGGCACTGCCGCACTCGATGTGAGCCCGAGCTAGACTCCCAAAAAAAATGATTTGACGGCCCCTTGCGAGTGACCGGAGGCTGGGCATGGCGGCCTTCAGGCCGCAGATAGTGGCGGCTATCACTCGCAACTTAAGAGGTGGTCAGTGTGAGAGGATTCGAACCTCCGACCCCTTCCTCCCGGAGGCATAGCAGCAATCCAGAAGTAAAAAGCCCCAGCCGAAACTAGGGCCATCTGAGAACTTTATTCGCCGTTGTTTTCACGTACCTGAACTGACGAGTAAAGATCATGGATCTCGCAGGTGCTGATCTCTACGAACTTAGCAAACGTTGTACTGCCAGTTTCGCTGTTGAAGAAGTCACCAAGACCAGAACCCATGCTTGCGTAGTCAGGCCATGCGCCGACCCAGAGGAAATCTAGGTCAGTCATGTTGCTTTTGAACATTGGTGTCATCACCCAAGCGTTGTAGCCATCATCAGGCAAATCATCTACGACCTCGCCCCACTCCTCTGTCCACTCCATCAAATCTTCCATGCCCATACCGTCATTAAATTTGCACCCCCAAAATTCAACAGGGTTGGCGGCGGCCATGGTTTGTGTGCTTGCAAATACTGACAAGACGAAGCAAAGCTTAATAATTGATCTCATTGTTTTTCCCCCAATAAGGTTTATCGAAAAGGGTGTTATGCCCAAATTGAAACTATCACACCTGATTACAAAAACGGCTAATGAGTCACTGCTGAAGGACCTGCATTAGCAAGGACACAGCTGCAGCAGCCAACGGAAGCAACGTCAAAGCTGTGCCGCCGACACGCATAGGCATATTGGATCTCATGAAGCCCATGCAGATTCCATGCATCACACGTCCAAGCAAGAACGCACCAGCGAGAACATGCAGCTTCGTGTCTGCTGCTCCTGAACTCTCAAGAAAGAACAAAAGGATGAGCATCGTTGGCAGGTACTCAGTGAGGTTACCGTGCGCACGAATAGCCCTTTGAAGTAACTCATCGTCACCCTTCCCTTGTGCAATAAAGGCAAAAGCAGGGTTACCTCTCAAGCCAATGACTCTGATGGACAGGATGAACAAGAGGATAGCTAACAGGGATGCATACAGTGCGGTAATCATTAGTCTTACTCCGTGAAGTGGGTGCGCAGACTGCTATGCAGGGCTAATTACGCCCCTATTTTGCCCACGCTCCCGAGCAGGCCACCAGTGCGGCAATGGCGATTAGTGATCTCATCATTTCGTCCAAGGCAGGATTCTGGGCTTACCAGCCATCCGACTGGGGCACCCCATCCGTGACGTCGTAGTAAGCGCCCTTGTCCGCCATAAAAATATGCTTCTCGATCTTGGTCGCATCGCTAGATAAATCATCAAGGGTTCCAGCACCAATTGAGATTGTGTCCTCACCGTCCCCTTGCCAGAAGAGTGATGACCCGCAAGCCACACAGAATCCACGTCGGGCCTGCTCACTTGAGCGATACCACTTAAGACCGTCGTCCTTGATCATCTTAAGCCGAGCGTTAGGAACTTCGGTTGACGCCCAATAGTGCCCGCTAGTCTTACGGCACTGAGTGCAGTGGCAGGCCCAAGTGGGTCTTAATGGCCCCTCGACAATGAACGTCACCGCTCGGCACTCACACGACCCTCTAATCGTCATCATTTCCTGCCTCTTTCGATTTCTGGTTGATTCTGCTCCCGACAGGCCAGCCGTCCAATAGCAAAATGTGACTCCCTTCACGGACGATATGGAAACCCAAATGCGCCTAGCGTTTTCTGCGAGCCTTCTCACGGATGGCCGCGACATCATCATCCGAATAACGCCTGTTCGGCCTCGCGGCGATGAGAGAGCCAAGCCACCACAGCAGGATGCCGAGAGAAACTTAATTGAAGCGTGATAGACGGGACCACATGCGTCTATTTGGTGTGCTGAATGTTGTACGACACCAATAATCCGATTGGGTCTGATCGCGGCTAATTATTAAGTGATTGAATATAAATCAGAAATTTGGTCGGTGTGAGAGGATTCGAACCTCCGACCCCTTCCTCCCGAAGGAAGTGCGCTACCAGGCTGCGCCACACACCGAGGTGTTCAGATTACCAAAACGTGAAATACGGGCCAAGATTATTGCCTTGGAGTCAGTAAATTTCAGCCCACTGAGCAATGCCCTGACTCAGTAAGCTAAAGCCCGCCACCACCACGATCAACAGAAAGATCAGAAACAAGGGCTTAAAGGGTTTGCGCTCGACCGCGTTCACTCCCCGCGCCAAAAAGGCATCCACCTTGGCTTGATCAGTGTCTGACAGTTTTTGCGGCTCTTCGATGCCAGATGGTGGGTCGCTGTCCTGCACGGCAAGTCATTCTTGTTAAGGCGAGTCTTCACTGTATCGCTTAGGCGCGATAGGACCAAGTCCTGTATCGGTATGCTCGAAAAACACCGGTATTGGTCGACCATGACGTTCTCGCACTATCCACGAGCCGGCATACTGGCCGTTACCGCACGCTTCCCCCTACTGTTGTGCGCTTTTAGCTATCGGAGGCAAAGGGCCATAAGCAGGATTAACTCATGAGAACTGACTATGTCTGCAGTAAACCGGGCGATGCCACAGGATAGTCCAAGGGGCCTGCATCGGGTTATTAGCCGCATGATGCATTGGCTCGCCCCGGCCGAATGCCTGCTCTGCAAGACACCACATGATGCGATGCACGCCATCTGTGCAGATTGCGAGGCCGGCTT
>CALKEI010000177.1 GCA_938085095.1 uncultured Luminiphilus sp.
ATATCCTTACCATTCTCTCCAACTGAATACCCCCAACTCATTGAATCACTGAGTAATCTCGGTATAATTCCCGCCTCTTCGGGGCGTAGCGCAGTCTGGTAGCGCACCACACTGGGGGTGTGGTGGTCGCAGGTTCAAATCCTGCCGTCCCGACCACTTTATTGCGCCATTCCAATGCATGCAGGCTGCTGGCTCTAAAACAGCCTCGGAGTTATTCGGCTCTCACTTTTGCACTTGCGTGTCCACAGCACATAAAGGGTATCCAGATTGGTATCCCATTTTGGAGGGCGCTCTGGACCGCATTCATTCCGCCCGCTTCGAGTGCGCCATCGAGGAGTCGATAACGCGGGCTGGCGTGTTGTGAAGACAGGCACGCGCTAGGGCGTGTTGCTGAGCCGGTGGACGGGTAAGAAGCTAAATGCTCAAGGCACGAGACCCAGCCACAGTATGGTTTGGGTCGCGAAATACAGTGCGAATCCCGTCCAGATGACGAAAACGATGACTCCGACGATGCCGTCCTTCAACCAATTGGGCCATTGAACGTTGAGCTTTGCCAGAATTACCCATGGTGCAGCAATGAACGCGACGGCGACAAAAACATCAATAATCAAGAACAGAAACTGTGTCATGGGTTCAGTATATAGGTCCTTGCACCAAGTTCCTCATCTTGAACTGATCACTAATCGTGCTCTCGGCAGCGACTTAACCCCCCAGTGGCTGGCGGAACGGCAGCGTTCCTCAGGGCCGCCTTAGGATAAACCCCCTGACATCGGGTCGAGTGCACGCAGGCGCCCGCGTTGCACCTTGTCCCTAATTCGGGTTCGATACATCGAAATAGTCATTTTGATCTGCGGAGAGCGATCCATGACACCGCCAGAAACTCACTCAAACGCCGTTTCGTGTCCGCATGAGCTTGGCGATGTCGACCTCTTTTCTCACGGTGCGCAGGAATACTGGTACGACGCCTACGCTATATTGCATCGCGAAGCACCGGTGCACCGCTTGGCAGGAGAGGGCCTCACTCCTCAAACTGACGCCTTTATTCTTAGCCGCTACGACGACATTAACCGGGTAGTAAAGGATCCGCTTCGTTTTACGCCAATTACCTCACTGATGCTTGAGCAACTGGCGGCCTCTAACACGCCTCCTGAGCAAATGGATTACATCAATATGATGATGGTTTCCATGCTCACCCTTAGGCCCACGGTTGACTTGTGGCGGGCGCACCGAAAGGAGCTCACGGACCCTTGGGTTGGCCCAGGTGCAGAGCGTCATCGCGAGATGATTACCCAGCGTGTGGATGCACTGATCGATCAGCTCCCGAGCGAGGGAGAGGTTGACTTTGTGCAGGCCTTTGCGCGACCGCTGCCACAGCAAGTCATGGCAAGCGTGTTGGGTTTTCCGGAGGCGGATATTCCCCAGCTGGCTGCTTGGGGTGAGGCCCAGGTCATGCCGTTTGTTTATGGGGAAGGCCACTTGAATCGCCTGACCGACGAACAACTTAACGCGCAGTTTGAAAAACTCGACGGGTTTAAGGAGTACGTTCAGGACGTCGTTAAGGCAAAGCGTGCGAAGCCTGCCAATGACATGATCAGTTTTCTGACTCAGGTTACTTACAGTGCACTGGACCGAAAACTCACCGACCTTGAGATCAACGGCATCGTCTACGCAATGGTGCTGGGCGGATTAGAGACCACGCAGTATGCACTGGAGCAGCAGGCTCAATTGATTTGTGATCGACCAGAACGCTTTGCCGCTCTGAAGAACGATCCTGGCCTACTTCGGGTGTTTATTGAGGAGTCGTTAAGACTGAGAGCGCCCACCCAGGGGCTCTCTACCCGGGTCACCAGTCAGGATGAAATGTTCGGCGACGTCGAGGTGCCGAAGGGATCAGTACTCCACCTCCGCTGGGCGGCGGCGAATATCGACGCTGCTGAATTTGATTGCCCGATGGGTATCAGGCTGGACCGCAAGGCGGCCAGCCGGCATCTATCTTTCTCGGCAGGACCGCGAGTGTGTCCGGGTGCCGGTATTTCACGGCTGGAGCAACAAATAGCGTGGGCCCGCCTTCTCGAGCGCTGCGATAGTATTCGGTACGGCACCGAAAATACCTTTTTGCATCAACCTGGCATTATGCTGGGGACCTTGGAATTGAATCTGAATATTGTCAAAGCGCCAGACTAAAAGGGAGCTTAAACACATGGCCACGATCCTCGCTCACCTCGAAATCAAGCCCGGAATGGAAGCCCAATGGGAGGCGATCATGTCTGACATGGTCCGAGAGACCTTTGAGAAAGAAGCACGCGTATTGCGCTATGAGTACTTCAAAGGACAAAAGCCCCTCCACTATTACTGCCTGCTTTCGTTTGAAGACAAGTGGGCGTTCTATCTTCATCAGGCCTCGGATTATCACGAGGGTCATGACTTCGAGGGTGTGCTGGCCAACGTTGAATTGGAGTACCTCGATCCTGTCCAAGGTGCCAGTGCCTTGCCGGCAACCGAAAACCCGCCACTGCCTGAGGATGCTTCCGATACCCTGCGCAACACCGAGGCATCATTTCCAATTCTGATACCCGAATGGTGGGCGACCAGAGCTTAGCGGCCCCGGTGGATTGCTATGACGGTGTGAACTCGATGTGGAGTGATTTCATGGCCCGCAACAAATAGTGTGGGTGGTAGCTGAAGTCATTCTTGCCCTCAGCGAATCGCAACGTATCGATTCGGTCGACCAGTGCCTTGAACGACCAGTGCAGCTCCCTTCGAGCCAGTGGAGCACCGAGGCAATGGTGCTTGCCTGAGCCAAAGGCCATGTGACCGCCGGCGCGAGGGCGATCTAGATCCAGGGCGTCAGGATTGTCAAAGCGTCGTTCGTCCCTATTTGCAGCAGCAAACCGCACATTAATGAGGCTGCCAGCGGGAATGGTAATGCCACTGATTTCAACGTCCTTTGCGGTTGCCCGCATGAGGCTCTGCACCGGCGATTCGAGGCGCAGCACCTCTTCGATAAAGACCTTGAGATAACGGTCTGGGTCGGACTTCAGTTGCTCCCAAGCCAGTGGGTTCTCGATCAAGAGCTTCACACCGGCAGAGATCGCGTTGGTGGTGGTCTCTGAGCCGCCGACAAAAGTATCGGCCATCATTTCGGCGTGGAGCTCATTGTCATTCAGCGGTCGACCCCACTCCTCGATCACAGTATTGACCAATGCGCTCAGCAGCGAGTCATCCGGGTGCTCCCTAAGCCGCTCAAAAATAGGCTGAAAATAGTGCTGCGCCTCGATCTCTTTACGAACGGATAAAAGCTCTTCTTGCTCAGACTGCATCAAGCTGATGCGGTGAAAAAACGCCTCGGTCCACTCTTTAATCTGCCAGATATCGTCGGGATTAGCGCCCATTTGCTTGCCGATAAT
>CALKEI010000178.1 GCA_938085095.1 uncultured Luminiphilus sp.
GTGCGGCCGCGGTGGTGGAGCCACTGCGACGGTGGTTAGAGGGGCGCACGGCATGACCACATTGCCCGATTCCTTGCTGGTCGATGTATTCAAAACCGCACGCAGGCCGCAGACGTTTTTGTTTTTGCCTCAAGGACTGGATCGCGCTGACTGGCCCGAGGGGTTAGCTGACGTCTTTACACCTGCCGAGAAAGTTTTATCCCTGAACCTCAGCGCAGAGCAACCGTTAGCCGCGCAGCCCGCGAGTCGGGTGATAGAAGAGATTGCTTCCCGGGGCTATTTTCTGCAGTTACCGCCAGATCCCGTTAAACCGGCTGACGTTACGGAGCGACCCCCATGCTAACGACACAGTCTTACCTTATTGCCATGTTGCTGTATTGGGCCGCCGCGTTTATCGGGCTAGCGCTCATGCGCCGACTTTGGTTTAAAAAGCCCTTAACCCGCTCAGGGGGTGCTGTATTGGGGTTGATCGGAGGGCTGTTACTGACTCCGGCATTTCCTGGGCCAGAAGTGGCGTCTATGGCACCTGCATTGATTGTCGTGGTCTTCAATGCTGCATTTGGAGACGGGCTCCCATCCGCCACCTTTCCTGCGTTATGGCTATTGGCGGGCTCGTTTCTCGGGGTTGTTGCCGGGTCATGGCGGGCGGGTAAGCAGGCCACCCTGTGAGTGGTTTGTCGCCCGCACTTCGGTTAGTCTGCTCGCCCCCGTAAAATCAGATACAAGAGATCCCTGATATGAAGTTTGAAGGAACAGAGCGTTACGTTGCGACTGATGATTTGCGCATGGCCGTCGATGCGGCAGTGGCGCTGCAGCGGCCATTATTGATCAAAGGTGAGCCCGGCACGGGAAAGACCATGCTCGCGGAGGAGGTGGCTGCGGGTTTGGGTAAGCAACTCATACAGTGGCACATCAAGTCGACGACCAAGGCTCAACAGGGTTTGTACGAGTACGACGCGGTTTCGCGTCTGCGTGACTCGCAGCTGGGTGACGGCAAGGTGGAAGACATCAGCCAATACATCAAGCGCGGCAAGCTCTGGGAGGCGTTCGCCTCTGAAGAGCAGGTGGTATTGCTGATCGACGAGGTCGATAAGGCAGATATCGAGTTTCCCAACGATTTGCTGGTCGAGCTCGATCGCATGGAGTTCTTTGTATACGAGACAGGCGAAACTATCAAAGCGAAGCATCGCCCAATCATCATTATCACCTCCAATAACGAGAAGGAACTGCCGGACGCGTTTTTGCGCCGCTGTTTTTTCCACTTCATTAATTTCCCTAACAAGGAAACGATGAAGGAGATTATTGCGGTGCATTACCCAAAAATAAAAAAGAGCTTGGTTCAGGAAGCGATGGAAGTCTTTTTTGAGCTGCGCGAGATCCCGGGTTTGAAGAAGAAGCCCTCTACGTCGGAATTGATCGACTGGCTTAAGCTGTTGATGGCAGACGACATCCCCGACGAGATTCTTAAAAATCGCGACCAGACTAAGGCGATACCCCCGCTTTACGGCGCATTGCTGAAGAACGAGCAAGACGTGCAGCTTCTGGAGCGCTTGGCATTTATGCATCGTCGCGAGGCGCGCTGAATCCGTGTTGGTCAATTTTTTCCATGTGCTAAAGGACAACGGCGTACCGGTTACGCCCAGGGAGCTCCTCGATTTGCTCGAGGCGATGCAGCGTCGTCTTGCCTTCGGCGACATGGATGACTTCTACTCGCTGTCACGCGCCATTTTGGTAAAGGACGAGAAGTACTACGATCGATTTGATCGGGCATTCGGATTGCATTTTCAGGATCTGGAAGCGTTGGATGATGTGATCGAAGCCATGATTCCCGATGACTGGCTTCGTTCTGAGTTCATGAAGCAACTCTCTGAGGAAGACAAGGCCAAGATCGAAAGCCTGGGTGGTTTGGAGGAGTTGATCGAGCAGTTTAAAGAGCGCCTCGAGGAGCAAAAAAAGCGGCACTCGGGGGGTAATAAGTGGATCGGTACAGAGGGTACATCACCTTTTGGTAACGATGGTTACCACCCGGAAGGCATCCGGGTCGGCGGAGAGAGCAAGAACAAGCGGGCGGTGAAGGTTTGGGATCGGAGGGATTTCAAAAATCTCGATGACGGTGTCGAGCTGGGGACCCGTAACATCAAAATTGCCATGCGGCGCCTGCGCAAATTTGCCCGGACCGGCGCGACCGAAGAGCTCGATCTCGACGACACCATCAAATCAACGGCGCGCAACGCTGGCCTGCTCGATATCAAGATGGTGCCGGAGCGGCACAATGCGGTGAAGGTCCTCTTGTTTCTTGACGTAGGGGGGTCAATGGACCCTCACGTGAAGGTGTGTGAGGAGCTTTTCTCTGCAGCGCGGACCGAATTTAAGCATTTGGAGTATTTTTACTTTCACAATTTTGTGTACGAGAGCGTTTGGAAAAACAACATACGACGTTTCAACGAGCGGACTGCCACGCTCGACCTGATGCACAAATACGCTCACGACTACAAAGTGGTATTTGTGGGTGATGCCTCGATGTCGCCTTACGAAATCATGCAGCCAGGTGGGTCGGTAGAGCACTGGAACGAAGAGTCGGGTGAGCTGTGGATGCACAGACTCCGAGAAACTTACGAAAAGTGCATCTGGATTAATCCTGTGCCCGAGGATGAGTGGGAGTACACCCAGTCGATTGGCATCACCCGTCAAATCATGGAAGGCAAGATGTACCCTCTGACCCTGCGTGGACTGGAAGAAGGCATGTCTTATCTGTCCAAATAGGTGAGGCGGCCCGCCTGCTGTTCCGCACTGCTCGACCGGTTTCGCCAGTCAAAATTAGATCTGAAAGTGCGCCACAGCCCCTTGTTTTGGCTACACTAGCGTTCGCGACTACAACAAAAATTTGTCTGGGGGATGCCATGTTCGGCGCGTCACGTTTGATTGTTATGTTTGCTTTGGCTTTGATGCTGGCTGCTTGCGGCGACCGGGCAGGCGACACCGCGATAACATCTGGCGGGGTCGACGGTATCGTGCCGGTAGCGCAGGTCGACACCGATCGCATCAAAGCCGCGGCCGACGAGCCGGAAATGTGGCTGACCTATGGCGGAACCTATGACGAGCAGCGTCATTCGGCGCTGGGACAGATCAATCGCGATACCTTGCCCGAGCTGGGCGTGGGCTGGGTGTATGAGACCGCTAAGCCCAGAGGTGCCGAGGCCACGCCGATCGTGGTGGATGGCGTCATGTATGTCTCCAGTGCCTGGTCTGTGGTGTATGCGCTCGATGCCAAAACGGGCGAGGAGCTATGGGTTTATGACCCCGAAGTTTCCGGAAAAGATGCCGCCAAAGGATGTTGCGATGTGGTTAACCGGGGCGTCGCCGTGCATAACGGAAAGGTCTTTATCGGGGTGTTTGACGGCCGCCTGGAGGCGCTCGATGCTGCGACGGGAGCGGTTGTTTGGAGCGAAGTGACCGTTGATCAGAGTAAACCCTATACGATCACCGGGGCCCCCCGAGTGTTCAAGGACAAAGTCATCATTGGTAATGCCGGCGCCGAGCTGGGTGTACGGGGTTATGTCACCGCCTATGACGTGGATTCGGGTGAGTTGATATGGCGTTTCTATACGGTTCCCAACCCCGACAAAAAACCTGACGGCGCCGCTTCTGACGCCATCCTCGCAAAGCTCGCCAACGAGACCTGGGGTGATGACGGTGCGTGGGTGACGGATGGAGGAGGGGGCACCGCCTGGGACTCTATTGTGTATGACACGGTGAATGACCAGATTCTAATTGGCGTCGGGAATGGTTCACCCTGGAATCCGGACATACGTGACCCGAATAGTGATGGCGACAACCTGTTCCTGTCATCCATTCTTGCGGTCGATGCCGACACGGGAGCCTACCGCTGGCACTACCAGACCACCCCGAGAGATCGATGGGACTACACCGCCACTCAGCAGATTATGTTGGCGGATCTACCACTCGGGGAGAAGGGTGCCAGCCGGCGAGTCATCATGCAGGCGCCTAAAAACGGATTCTTCTATGTGCTGGATGCAGCTGACGGCGAGCTGATATCGGCAACGCCTTTTACCAATCAAAACTGGACAACGGGAGAGTTTGACGAGAATGGAAGGCCCGTTCTCATCGAAGAAGCGGTGGATATGGCGCTCACCGTTGTGATCCCTGGCCCCACTGGCGCTCATAACTGGCATCCCATGGCGTTCAATCCCGATACGGGGCTGGTTTATATTCCGGTCAACGAGATTCCGTTTTTCTATGACAAGACGCGCAATGTTGAGGACAGTAAGTCGTGGTGGAATATTGGCTACGACGCGGCGGCGGGGTGGCCGGTGGAGTATCCGGCAGGCACCGTAGAGGCTGTCGCCGATCTGGACGGTGGCTCTTTGCTTGCCTGGGATCCAGTCAAAGCGGAGCCCCGATGGGCGGTGCCTTTTCCGCTGCCACTGAATGGCGGCGTTTTGAGCACCGATGCAGGTCTGGTATTTCAGGGCAATAAATTTGGCGATTTGGTGGCCTACGATGCCGAAACGGGTGAGCGATTGTGGTCTCGTCAGTTGGTTGGTAACGCCGCCGCTGCTCCGATGACCTACGAGATAGATGGCGAGCAGTACCTGAGCGTGCTGTCGGGCTGGGGCAGCGTATCCAATTTGATTGCGGGCTTTACCTACGGCAAAGCGGCGGGTCGGGAGCCAGCACGAGTCATTACTTTCAAGCTTGGTGGCAATGAAATGATGCCGGTGCCACTGGCTGATCAGGTGGTCGCATCCCCCAAGTCATCGATGTTTGGAGAGCCAGACCAGCACCAGCTCGGTATGCAGCGCTTCGCCGAGAACTGTCATTTCTGTCACGGTGCTTTTGCGGTGAGCGGCGGAGTCATACCCGATCTTCGCTGGTCGGCGATTTCGGCGAGCGAGCAAGCCTGGGATCAGGTGGTTCGAGAAGGCGTATTGCAGAAGCAGGGTATGGTTTCCTTTTCCGGTCATCTGACTAAGGAGGACACTGACGCAATTCGCGCTTATGTCATTCAGCAGGCTTGGTTGGCTGTGGCCAACGGAGATGCCTCGCCACCAGAGGGAGGCGACCGCTCAGGCCACTGATCGTCAACCGGTCCGTTAGCGTGGAGGTCTTCCCAGGTGGAAGGCCGCCAGCGACGCGGTCACAGCAACGTTCAACGATTCGACCCCGTTGGCCATGGGCACACTGAGCTCGATGTCCGTCATTGCCAGCACATCGGCTCCCACGCCCTCACTCTCACCGCCTAGTACGCAAACGATAGAGGCGTCTGGTTGGTAGTCGAAAAGAGATTGCGGTGCTGACGCCTGTAAGGTGGCGACGCGATAGCCCGCCGTTTTGAGTGTGGACACCGCGCTGGTCGTTGTCTCGCAACGAATAATGGGTGCCCGGAAGACGTTGCCTGCCGACGCTTTGATGACCAATGGCCCTAATGAGGCGATGCCCCGCTTTGGATACAGTAAGCCGTCGATCGCTGCGGCGGCGGCGGATCGAATGATCATGCCCACGTTTTGGGGGTTGGTGACCCCGTCGATTGCCAGCAAGGTACGTGGTTTTTCCGGTAGCGCCAAAAACGCCTCGAGCGATAGAAAGCCCGGGCAAATCACGTCCAGTGCAACACCCTGATCCTGGCGCCCATTTTTCGAGATGCGCGATAGGGCCTGACGGTCGTGGTAGCGGACGGCCACATTTCGCTTTTCCGCTGCCGCAATGATTTGCGCGATAATACCGGTCGGCCGGTTGCTGTCAGCAAGGTGCAGGCAGTGTATGGCGAGCGAGGGGTCCATCAATGCCTCTAAGGCTGGCTTGCGACCGTAAAGGGTGAGGCCCTCGCTGGGGTTCCATGCTGTGATGGAATTGTCAGGCATGCTTACCAACACCGGAGATTTCACTATGCATCCGCTGATACTCTACACCACATCAGGTTGTCACCTGTGTGAGCATGCCGAAGCGATTCTCGAAGCAGGCGGACATGTTTTTCAACCCAAGGACATTGCAGACGATCTCGACTTAATGGAGCGTTACGGGGTGCGGATTCCGGTGGTCCGAGACGGGGCCGGTAGGGAGTTAGGGTGGCCCTTTGACGGAACGCAGCTCGAAGCGTTTCTGAGCGGCGTCTCGCCCTGAGATGGCTGCTCAGGGGTCGGCGTCTACCTTGACAGCGAGTACGTCACAATCCGCACCGTGCATCACCCCATCAGTCGTGGAACCGAGTAAAAGTGCCAGTCCCCAACGCGCGTGGCTACCGACAACAATCAGATCAGAGTTAAGCGCCTTGGCTTGCGTCGGGATTTCGGATTCCGGTCGGCCGGTCACGAGGTGCCGGTTGGTTTCGGGAACGGCAAGTTCCGCGCAGAGCCTGTCGAGCTGATCCTTGGCTTGTTCCTGAATTTCCTCTTGAATCGCCGAGAAATCCATCGGGATATCACCGCCATAAGTGATGGCGAGGGGTTCAATCACGTGCAGTACATGCAGCAGGGCTGAATTTTGCCCGGCGAGCGAGGCGGCTCGCTGCACAACCGCTTCGGTGGTGGCGCCCAGATCAACTGCCACGAGAATGTTCTGGTAGGGCATACTTTCCCCGCTACTGAAGTTCCGTTTCTGCAAATGTAGTCAAAAACAACGAGTTTGTCTCGTCGGAGTGAGGTCTTGGTTTACGTGTTAATTGTATTGGGTCTGGCGGTGGTAGTAGCACCGCTGATGTCTGTTATGCCCAGTAAAGCGCAACGTCAAAAAGCGGCGCTGCGTGACGAGGCGCGACACTGTGATCTGCGCGTAAGCATGCGGCCTTTGCCCGCCATACCGGCCAGATTTCGCTTTGCGCCCGATAGCGAGCTGGCGTGCTATGAGCGTCGATTGCCGACGGGCGTGCAACCGTCGGGTAGCACCGAGAATTTTGTCTACGCGGGGGGTGTCTGGTCACCGACAAAAGGCGTGGCCGCTGCACCGGCATGGCTGGTAGATCTGCCCTTGGGAGCGGTCTTTGTAGAGCTGGCCGAGCATACTGTGAGTATTTTCTGGGATGAAAAAGAGGGATCAGAAGGCCTGTTGAAGATAAAACAAGCAATTGATTTAATTGAATAAATAATCGTTGCCAGACCCTGTTATCGGGGCTGGACGTCATTCTCTCACCCCTTGACCCAGAGCCTTTTCGCCCTTATAGATGCCCACCTTCTGGCGTCAGATCAGTCATCTTGATCGCCCTTTTAACGCAGGCAAGCGCATTTTATGGGTAAAGCACTCGTCATAGTGGAGTCGCCCGCCAAGGCGAAAACCATTAACAAGTATCTCGGCAAGGACTTTATCGTGAAGTCCAGCGTCGGGCATATCCGCGATCTGCCTACGTCGGGCAGTGCCAAGCCTTCGGACCCAAAGGAGCGCGCTGCACAGGCTGCCATCACACGCAAAATGGCGCCTGATGAAAAGCAACGCTACCAGACTCGCAAAAAGCGTGAACAGCTAGTGCGTCGCATGGGTATCGACCCCGACAACGGCTGGAAAGCGCGCTATGAGATTTTACCGGGTAAAGAAAAGGTCGTCAGTGAACTGAAGAAGCTGGCCAAAAACAGCGACGCGATTTATCTCGCGACAGATTTGGATCGTGAAGGTGAGGCCATCGCCTGGCACTTGCAGGAAGCCATCGGGGGAGACACCAGTCGCTACCATCGCGTGGTGTTTAACGAGATTACGCAAAAAGCGATTCAGGAAGCATTCAAGCAGCCCGGCGAGCTCGACATCGCCCGGGTCCACGCGCAGCAGGCACGACGATTCCTCGACCGGGTCGTTGGGTTCGAAGTCAGCCCTCTATTATGGGCCAAAGTCGCTCGCGGCTTGTCGGCGGGACGAGTGCAATCTGTTGCCGTGCGGTTGATTGTCGAGCGAGAGCGCGAGATTCGGGCGTTTGTGCCCGAGGAATACTGGGAAGTTCATGCGCTGCTGAAGTCGGGTGATATTGATCCGGTTCGGTTCATGGTGACGCATCGTGGCGGGCAAAAGTTTGAGCCCAAAACGCAGGCTGAGGCAGAAGCGGCCGTGGAAGCGATGCGCGACGGTGCCTTTACGGTGACCGATCTCGAGTCCCGAAAAACCAGTTCGAAACCGTCCGCACCTTTTATTACG
>CALKEI010000179.1 GCA_938085095.1 uncultured Luminiphilus sp.
GGCATCGCCCCAGGGACAGAGGCATGGGTCATCAAGGCGCTCGACACCGTTCTCGGAAGCGGCCCGGCCTTGGAAAGCCACCTCATATGGATGTTGCTGTACAGCCTAGTAACCCTGCTCATTTATGATCTGGTGTTCTATCTCATCCACTACGCTGAGCACAAAACTCCCGCACTTTGGGCGATTCACAAGGTGCATCATTCAGCCGAAGTACTGACTCCGTTGACCCGATACCGCGAACACTTTCTGGAGGGACCCCTTTATGCCGCGGGTACGGCGCTCTCTTTCGGTACGGCTGGGGGTATCTTTGGCTGGCTGTTCACCAGCAGTATCACGCAGGCAACGCTGTTTAATCTGGGCTTCTTTGCAGCGCTCTTCGGTTTTAATGGTGCTTTCAGACATTACCATGTCGCGTTTCATTATCCGCACTGGCTTTCCAAGTGGCTGCATAGCCCGGTCATGCACCACACCCACCACAGCTATCTAGAAAAACATCGGGACACCAATCTAGCCGCAGTGACGAGCCTTTGGGATCGTCTGTTTGGGACGCTGTATATTCCCGAAAAGGATGAGTACACGCCCTGGGGCTTGGGGCCGGAAAGCCAAGGAAACTATCGTTCTTTTTGGCAGAACGTTTTGGCCCCGTTCCGAGACTGGAACACCTTGATCAAAATGAAACACGGCAATCTACGGGCAGATCGTGATGAATAAATTTTTAGCGGCGCTTATGACACTGATCATTCTCGGCACGGTGGTTGTGGTATTTGGGCTTGGCGTGATGTCCCTGAGCAGCATGCCCTCTGATGAATCATTGGGCGCTCACCATGACGCGTCGAATGATCAAAACCGGGCCGCCTCTCCTGTCGGCAGCGAGCCATAGTGGATCTGCTCCTTGCTGGGGGGACCGGCTTAGTCGGTGGCGAGTTCCTGATGCAGGGCCTCGAGGCCGGTCACCGGGTGATCAGTGTGGGACGTCGTCCCACTGGAAAAGCGTCGCAAGAGATTGTCTCGGGCTTTTCCGAGCTACCGGATCTTCCAACTGCCGATGCGGCCCTCTGCGCACTCGGCACGACCATCCGCCAAGCGGGGTCCCGGGCAGCCTTTCGCGACGTTGACTACTCTGCGGTCATGGACTTTGCGACGGCGGCGCGAAATGCAGATATCAACCATTTCCTAGTGGTCACCGCGGTAGGCGCCCGAGCGGAATCATCGGTGTTCTACTCCCGCATAAAAGGCGAGCTTGAGCGAGCTCTCCAGACACTCGGATTTTCTCGTCTGGACATCATTCGCCCCGGGCTGCTTTTGGGAAACCGAAAGGAAAGTCGCCCGGTGGAGTCGCTGTTGCAACGAATCGCGCCCATCTCCGATCGCATAATGCGAGGCGACTGGCGGCGGTATCACAGCATCCAGGCGCGGCAGGTAGCACACTGCCTGCTCGCCCTTACATCTCAGACAGTCCCCGGCGTGTTTATCCACCATTACGATGATATAAAGACATTGCTCGAGCCTCCCACGGATGGCATAACATAGCGGGCCCAATGACAGCGTCTCGGTAAACGGCGGTGTCGAACGCATCACTTCTTGGAATAACAAATCGGCGCCAATCCGACTGGTCAGCGCCTTGAATAAGGAGTCTTCATGAAAAACCGCTTCGCCTCTGTCTTGATGTTAGCAGCACTCGTCGCTTGCCAGCCCCAAGCGCCCACGCCCGATATTCTGGGACCCGTCGAGGAGCTCGGGCACGGCCTAATACAGGGGTATCTAGGACGGGAAGCGACGCTCGATAGCGAGCAATTTGTTCCAGCGCCCCCTGTTGATGGCTCAGCCCGACAACAAGCGGACAACGCAGCCAGCGAAGCACTCCGCCACCTCGAAGGTTCGGCCCGATGGGCGATGGCAGCGAAAGATGCCAACTTATCCTTTCCTTCCGCTGCATCGATCTTTAGCTGCGCATTGGGAACCGACGTAAACGAGACGCAAACACCTGCCCTTTATCGATTACTCCAGCGCTCACTCACCGATCTGGGCCTCGCTACCTACCCCGCCAAAACAGCTTACCAGCGGCCACGGCCCTTCCTCATCAATGGAGAGGCGATTTGCTCTCCTGATGAGAGGGATATCCTGGAGACAGATGGCTCCTATCCAAGCGGGCACAGTGCGATCGGATGGGGCTGGGCCTTAATTCTTTCACAACTCGCACCGGAGAGCGCCGAGGCGATTTTGGCGCGGGGGCGCGGCTATGTCCGAAGCCGGATGGTCTGCAATGTGCACTGGATGAGCGACACGGAAGCGGGAATGGCAGTCGGCGCCGCTGCCTTTGCCCGGTTACAAAATGACCCGCTGTTTCAGGCAACAATGAGTGCTGCCAGATCGGAACTGGCAGCAAGTAACCTCTCGGTGCCGGACCCGGCAGCCTGCGAAGAAGAAGCGAAAGTGCTGGCCATGTCTGACTGAGAAGACGCCGGCCTCGTAACAATTCGCGGGGGCGGCGTGTTTTTGACACTCGTACTCATCTGACGATGGCTCATCAATACGGCACAACACCCACCGGCCCCGGAGAATACCGGGAGGCTGACTCGGGACTCGCCCGGCCCAAAGACGCCGCCACGCTGATTGTCGTGCGCGGAGGCGCAGAGCCCACCATTTTGATGGGCAAGCGCGCGGCTACCCACCGGTTTATGCCCAATAAATTTGTGTTTCCAGGTGGAAGACTGGACGCTATCGACCAGCGCTTACAGGCGCCCGGGAACCTCAGCTCTGCGGTGATGGGGCGACTGCGTAAAGCCACGCGGAAAGCTGTCACCGACCGAAAACTCCGCGGGCTGGCGCTGGCCGCTATCCGGGAAACCTTTGAGGAAACAGGACTGGTGGTCGGTCGCCAGGCTTCCGGATCGGTCAGGACCCGACATCCAGTTTGGCAACGTTATCTGGAGCATGGCGTGGAACCCCCGCTAGAGCATATGGACTTCATCGCCCGCGCGATCACGCCGCCCTACCGAACGCGTCGCTTCGACACCCGCTTTTTTCTGATCCACGATCAGTTCATCCACAATGATCCCGAGCAGGTCATGGATAGCAGCGGCGAGCTCAATCAAATTCACTGGCTGACGCTGGACGAAGCGCGGCTCCTGGATCTGCCTGCCATCACCCGCTGGGTTATCGATATGGTTGAAGCACGTATTCAGTTAGCACCATCCCAGCAAATACTTCAGCCGGCCTCATTCGTTCGCTTCTCAAAGGGCGGTCCGATATCCGAGACGCTTTAAAGGATTCAGCTACGCCGGTCGGTTGATTGGTACACTCACCTTCCGCGAGCAGGAAATTTTGTATGCAAACCACAGCCAGTGACTCAGCGGCCGGGCACCTAACGGGGTACGGCTCTCCCTCCTATCGTCACTACGTGCTGATTCTGCTGATGCTGGTGTATACGCTCAACTTTATCGACCGCACGCTTATCGCCGTGGTGGCTCAACCGATTATCGAGTCGTTTCAACTTACCGACGCTCAATGGGGACTACTTTACGGACCACCTTTCGCGATTTTCTACGCCGTGATGGGCCTGCCGATTGCCTTGTGGGCCGACCGCTCGAATCGCGTACACATCATCGCCTTGTGTATTGTGCTTTGGTCAATCATGACCGCGCTGTGTGGCGTCGCCATCGGATTCTTCACCCTGTTGCTGTTCAGAATCGGAGTGGCTATTGGCGAAGCAGGCTGCACCCCTCCGGCCAACTCCCTTATTGGGGATTACTTTATTGCCCGAAAGCGAGCCACGGCTCTCGGGGTTTACTCGATGGGAGTGACCCTCGGTAGTGTTCTGGCAAACGTATTTGGCGGTCCGATTGCAGAAATGCAAGGGAGCGACGTCGGTAGCTGGTTGACCGGCCTGGGACTGGGGTGGTTATTTGGGGGGCTGGACTGGGCCAGCATAGAAGGTTGGCGGGTCGCTTTTGTTGTCGTGGGCCTGCCGGGCGCGCTGGTCGCCTGGCTCGTCTGGGCGAGCATCAAGGAGCCTCCCAGGGGATATGCTGACCCCCCTGGCCAGAACGCCGATTCTGCTCCGGGCTGGAGCGAAACCTTTGGCGAGCTCCGTCGAAAGCCCTCTTTCTGGTGGATGGCAATCGGCGCATCGCTGGTCGCCTTTGTCGGTTATGGACTGATCTCTTTTCAGGCTCCTTTTCTCCAGCGCGAGCACGGCTTGAGCGTGCGCGAAGCGGCATTACAATTTGGTGCGCCTCTATCGCTGCTTGCTGCAGTGGGCACTTTCTTGGGTGGCTACATTACCGAACGACTGACCGTGCGATCACCCACTGCCATGGCGTGGGTTCCCGCTGCTGGGGTCGCCCTGGCAGTGCCTGCTTATGCAGCGGCCTTTTTCTCGGAAGATCTCGATGTGGTCTTTGTGCTCTGGGGTATCGGTGCCGTTTTTCACTACAGCTATCTCGGCGCGCAATACAACATCGGGCAAGGGGTCGTGAGCAACCGCTCGCGCGCCACGGCGATCGCCGTACTCTTAATACTGGTGTCGCTTATCGGTAATGGCATTGGCCCCTACTTTGTCGGTTTTATGAGCGACTTCTTTATGCAGCGCGAGTTACTCGCACTGGATGCAGCTACGCTACTGTCTCCCGAGGCGTGCAAGGCCGGCGATATCGTTCGTTCAGCTACGGACGAGGCGCTATGTCGAGACGCGAATTCCACCGGCCTGAAGTTCGCAATGGCCGTCACCGCTAGCATTTTCCTCTTGGCATCGGTCTGTTTTTTGCTTTGCGGCAGGACATTGAAAGCCGATTTCGTTGCGGAGCTGCATCCCGCGCGAAGCTGATTGCTGGCGAGAAAGAAAACCAGCGCCTAGCAGAGCGTAACGACCCGCGGAAACGCGCATTGTCGCCACCGGCCTGTCCGAACGGGACATTTGAAAACAAGAAGGCCCACTTTTTTCCGCGTTTGGGTTACTCTTACCAACAGGACCTCACCGCGGTGACTTCCGCCCCGGTTTGGCTCGCTAAAAGCACCGAATCGGTGCATTTTAAAGGCTGAAGCACCGAGTGT
>CALKEI010000180.1 GCA_938085095.1 uncultured Luminiphilus sp.
CTCGACAACCACGCACCCTCGCAGCTACACGCTCCCGCACTTACCTGACGCACTTTGCGGTGGTTGCAGGCACGCCCCCCCTCACTTTGAAACAACGCGTGCTCCGTATCTGATGCGAACCGGCATCAGAGATCTGATACATCAGTGGAAGTTTCAGAACCGACCTCACCTGAGCACACTACTCGCGCTGTTATTTCGCGAGGCGACCTCCGTGGGCGCTCATTGGCCTACTCCATGGAGGTCCTCAACAACGCCCGCGGTACTGGTACCGATCCCCACTCAGTGGCGCCGGCAGGTACAGCGAGGTTTTGACCATACCTGGGTGCTGGCACACGCGCTCAAATCTCAGTATTACCGATCTCTTGTCGTCCGCTCCTGGCTGCGGAACCGCCGTCACCGTCAGGCACAACATCAGCTCGACCGCGCAGCCCGTTGGCAAGACGCCGAAGATCGATTTACCGCCGACCCTAAACTAGCCGGTTGCTGCGTGATTCTCGTCGACGATGTCATGACCACTGGCGCCACCGCCCGTGCCGCCGCGCAAGTCTGCTGCGAGGCGGGAGCGCAGTCAGTGGAAGTATGGTGTCTCGCCAGAACCCCTACTGTCATCACCACGAGGTAACATAGGGTCTTTCGCTAAGGGGCGTCGAATGACCCATCCTTATGAGCGGCTGACCCCGGACTGCGTGGTTAGCTGTGTCGAGGCTATTGGCTTGCAGAGCGATCTGAGATTACTCGCGCTCAACAGCTACGAAAACCGCGTGTATCAGGTAGGGCTGGAAGATGCCGACCCCGTAATCGTCAAATTCTATCGACCGGAGCGCTGGACGCGCGGCCAAATCCTGGAAGAACATGCCTTTGCGCAAGAGCTCGTCGATAACGGTCTCTCGGTCGTGGCGCCGATGCCTATTAACGGCGACACCCTTCACGAAGCGGAAGGTTTTCTCATCGCGGCGTTTTTGCGTCGTGGGGGCCATGCCCCGGAGCTCGATAACTTCGATCATTTGCTGGGCCTTGGACGCACACTCGGGCGCATGCACGGCGTGGGCCGGGCGGCCTCTTTCACCGAGCGTATCGACTACACCCTAGAGCGCTGGTTGATCGAACCAATGGAATATCTGAGCAAGGCATGGGTGCCCGCCGAGCTCCGTCCCGCCTGGGACAGCCTCGGTAAAGATTTAATCGATCGCGCCACCCGCCTGATGTCTGACTACACGCCTGAGGAAGGTCTCCGAGTGCATGGCGACTGTCACGTAGGCAACATTCTCTGGCGCGATGACACACCTCATTTTGTCGATCTCGATGACTGTGTGACGGGTCCAGCAATTCAGGATCTATGGATGTTTCTGTCAGGTGATCGACCGCAGAGAGAGCGGCAACTCGCAGAACTGATTGGCGGCTACGAAGAATTTCATGACTTTGATCCCAAAGAAATCAAATGGATTGAAGCGCTGCGAACCGCCAGGATGGTTTACTACAGCGCCTGGCTCGCGCGGCGCTGGGACGACCCGGCCTTCCACGTCGCGTTTCCCTGGTTTGGCAGGGAGCGCTATTGGGCAGATCAGGTTCTCGCGCTTCGCGAGCAGCTCGCGCTGCTGGAAGAAGAACCGCTCCGGCTCTTATAACCACAGCCCCGCGCTGACTTAACCACCGCGGCGTGCCGCGGGGTAAATCAGCGTCCACACCCAGAACCAAAAGCGATTCTTGGATAAGACATAGCGGTCGAGGTCCTTGAACTGTTGCGCGGTCTGGTCAGGATCCGCATACAGATCTATCCGCGTATACCGCGGGGTGTCTGGGTTCAGGGTTTTCACAACGCGCGCTGGGTTGCCGGCCACCACCGCATTAGCCGGCACGTCACGGGTTACGACTGATCGGGCAGCCACCACGCTGTTATCACCAATGGTGACGCCCTTGAGAATCGTCGCGTGATCACCCACCCACACGTTGTCGCCGAGATGCACCGGGGTGGGTTCGGCTGCCCGATCAATACGATCGTACAACCCGTGCCAGTCCGAGTCGGTAATATAAGCCCCGTTGGCCAGCATGCAGCCGTCGCCCAACACTATTTCGTCACTGGCACTAATGCGAGACCCCGGGCTCATCAAGCACGCATCACCAATTGTGATTCCTCCTTGTCCAGCCTCCCTGCCCCAAACGCCAAGCTGTACCCGTTGGCTGGCAGTGTTGATCGCGGTAAAGGAGTGTCCGATCGTGATGTTAGGCCCCGAGATATCGACGTACCAAGGCGACATGATCGTGGCGTGTGCACCGAGGTGTGCACATCGCGGTCGCACAAACCAGTTAATCCATGTTGCACGGAAAGCGAGGTACGTTTGTTTAACCCAAAAAGGGCGAAGATCTTCGCGCATGGCTTTGCTTTTTGACCGGACCGTGACGGGATGCGCGGTATGATGGCAAGGTGACTGCCACACCGCAAACAGATCTGCAGAATGACGCGCCACTTGTCGTGACCAGCGACCAACGGGTGCCGCACACTGATCTGACCAAAATAGTTCAGCACCATCTGCACCACCCCTGGCAAAAACCCTGCCCGCCTCATACCCGGGCTGCCTTCGAGCGACTCTTGGATCGGTATCACAGCGATCCGCGGCCGCTCATACTCGATTCGTTCTGCGGGACCGGAATGAGCACCGCAGTGCTGGCCGCACGCCACCCTGATGCTTTGGTTGTGGGTCTGGACCAATCTGCCCACCGTCTCGGCAAACATCAGCCGGCCGCGGTCAATAACTACCTGCTTTTGCGCGCCGAGGCTGAACCTTTTTGGTATTGCCTGGCAGCAGCGGGCCTCGTCCTAGCCAGCCACTTCATCCTTTACCCCAATCCATGGCCCAAAGCGTCCCAGCTTAAGCGGCGGGTCCATGGCCATGGCGCGTTTCCCGTCCTCGCAAAGCTTGGCGGTACCCTCGAAATGCGCACTAACTGGGGCATATTTGCGGAAGAATTTACTCAAGCCGCACAACTGATTGGGCTCACAGGCAGTGCCGAGCCATTCACACCCGATACGCCGATCACCCTTTTTGAGCGCAAATACTGGCAGCGCGGCCAAACACTATGGCGATTCGAGGGTAAATGCTCCAACTAGCTAACGTTCAGCGACTGGGCTAATCTTCTGCTCCCTGCAGAGAGGCCCTTTGGGTGACGGAGCAGCAAACGATGACAGCTACGCAGCGCGATGGCATCGAGCAAATGCAAAATGGCGACCCGATTTGGGAGCGAATCCGCTCGGAAACTCATGAGGTCGCGGCGGCAGAACCCATTCTGGCGAGCTTTCTGCACGCAACTATCCTCAATCATGAGGAGCTTGAGTGCGCGCTAAGTTTTCATTTAGCCAATTTGCTCGACAACCCCTCGGCCCCGGCCATGATGTTACGGGAAGTGATTCTCGAGGCGCTGCGGGATGACGGCACCATTCGCGGCGCAATTCGCGATGATCTGAATGCCATCCTCGATCGCGACTCGGCGTGTCAGGAGTTGTATATCCCTTTTCTGTACTTCAAGGGGTTCCAGGCACTACAAATTCATCGCATTGGACATTGGTTGTGGGAACACGAGCGGCAGCCACTCGCGCTGTTCCTGCAAAGTCAGATGTCGCGACAGTTTGGCATCGATATCCACCCTGCGGCACGTTTCGGTCACGGAATCATGCTCGACCACGCTAGCGGGCTCGTAGTGGGTGAGACCGCAGTAGTCGGAAATCGCGTGTCGATTTTGCAGTCGGTCACCCTTGGCGGCACGGGCAAGGAAGACGGAGACCGGCATCCGAAGATTGCCGATGACGTCTTGATTAGCGCTGGGGCCAAAATTCTCGGCAATATCCATGTCGGGGAGGGTGCAAAAGTGGGTGCCGGGTCAGTGGTTCTTCAGGATGTCCCCGCGCATACCACGGTCGCCGGCGTACCGGCGAAAGTGGTGGGCAAGCCTACCTCCCAATCACCCGCGCTCGATATGGACCACGCTATCCCTGAATCTCAGTGGTAAGCGGGAGACAGCTCCACAACCGCATCCACCATCGCCGCCACATGCTCCGGATCGATCCCTGGCGTGACACCATGGCCCAGATTGAAGACGTGACCGGTGCCTTCACCGAACGAGCCGAGGATCTGATCTACCTCTGAGCGAATCCGCTCGGGTGAGGCATTGAGCAAAGTAGGGTCCATGTTGCCCTGCAGGCACACCTTGTCTCCCACCCGCAACCGGGCTTCACCAATGTCCGTGGTCCAGTCCAGCCCCACTGCATCAGCGCCACACTCGGCAATCGCCTCCAGCCACTGACCGCCACCCTTTGTGAAGACAATAACCGGTACTCTGCGCCCGTCGGCTTCTCTCGGTAACTGATCAATGATCTCGGTCATGTAGCGCAACGAGAATTCCCGATAAGCGGCATGGCTCAGGGAGCCTCCCCACGTGTCAAAAATCTGAAGCGCCTGAGCGCCATTGCGCACCTGTTCCGAAAGGTAGACCGCGACCGATTTGGCCAGCTTGGAAAGCAACTGGTGCATGACCTCAGGCTCGTTGAACGCGAGCGACTTAACCTTTGCAAAGTCTTTACTAGAGCCCCCTTCGACCATGTAGGTCGCCAGCGTCCAGGGGCTGCCCGCGAAACCAATCAGCGGCACGCTACCTTTAAGCTCCTTGCGAATCAGCGCCACCGCATCCATGACGTAGCCCAGCTCGTTAGCCGCTCGTTCGGGGTCGAGCGCTGCGACCTCAGCCGCTGTAGAAATCGGGCGCTCAAAGCGCGGGCCTTCACCCTCCGAAAAGTACAGCCCGAGACCCAAGGCGTCTGGCACCGTGAGGATATCGGAGAACAAGATGGCAGCGTCCATCGCGTAACGCCTGAGTGGCTGAAGCGTGACCTCGCAGGCCAGTTCCGGGTTGGTGCACAGCGCCATAAAGCTGCCGGCTTCGGCGCGGGTCGCGCGATACTCGGGTAGATAACGCCCTGCCTGACGCATCATCCACAGGGGGGTTCGGTCCACTGGCTCGCGCATTAGCGCGCGCAAGAACCGGTCATTTTCCAAGCTGACCATGCTATCGACTCTCTTTTGACTGTTTTACTTTGAGTTGTCTTTGTTTTGTTTGTCTTGCTTTTGTTATTTTCGCCCGGCAAATATCACCCTGCATTGGTATCTAGCGAAACCGGTGCAGTGAAGTTTACCGCCAGATCCATGGTCAGTTCGACCCCACGCCCTCACACGCCGAGGTAATCCAACATCCCCTCGGCCGCCTCGCGGCCTTCCCAAATAGCGGTAACGACCAAATCCGATCCTCGCACCATATCACCCCCCGCAAAAATCTTTGGGTTGGCGGTCTGAAACTTGAAGGTCTGCTGTTCAGGCGCGATCACACCATCCCAGTCATTACACGCGACACCCACCTCGGAGAACCAGTCTGCCGGGCTGGGCTGAAAACCAAAGGCCATAATGATGGCATCCGCCTCGATCACCATCTCGCTACCTGCAACGGGTTCGGGGCGCCGCCGCCCATCCGGTCCCGGCTCGCTGAGCTGCGTCTCGACGACCTTCACACCTATCGCCTCACCAAAATAATCCATCACTTCAATCGGTTGCCGGTTGTATAAAAACTGCACGCCCTCTTCTTTTGCATTGGCGACTTCGCGGCGTGAGCCGGGCATATTCTCTTCGTCCCGGCGATACACGCAATAGACACGATCAGCTTGCTGACGTACCGCCGTGCGCACGCAGTCCATCGCAGTATCTCCACCGCCGAGCACCACAACCGTCTTTTCCTTCAGGTCGATAAATTCCTCAGGATTGCGGGGGTAATCCATCTTTTCGTTCACGTTGGCAATCAGGTAATCGAGGGCTTTGTAGACACCGGGCAGATCCTCTCCGGGGAAGCCACCTTCCATCGCTTTGTAGGTGCCCATGCCCAGAAAAACCGCATCATAGTCCGCTAACAATTGCTCAATGCTGATGTCACGACCGATCTCGGTATTGAGCTGAAACTCGATACCCATACCCTCAAAGACTTCGCGGCGGCGCTCCATGACCTGCTTTTCGAGCTTGAACTGGGGGATACCAAAGGTCAGCAGTCCGCCGATTTCAGGGTAGCGGTCAAATACCACGGCCTTTACGCCGTTGCGCGTCAAGACATCGGCGCACCCCAGGCCTGCCGGCCCCGCTCCGATAATAGCGACCTTCTTATCGGTAGGAATCACGTCTGATAAATCCGGACGCCAGCCCATTGCCAGTGCGGTATCCGTAATGTACTTCTCGGAGTTGCCAATGGTCACCGCACCGAAACCGTCATTGAGCGTGCAAGCGCCTTCACAGAGACGATCCTGCGGACAAACCCGGCCACAGACTTCTGGAAGGGTGTTGGTCTGGTGGCTCAATTCCGCCGCCTCAAACAAATTCCCCTCAGCCAGAAGTTTGAGCCAGTTGGGAATAAAGTTGTGCACCGGGCACTTCCACTCACAGTAAGGGTTGCCACACTCGAGGCAACGATGAGACTGCTCCGCCGCCTGTACCTGAGTGAAGGGGTCGTATATCTCCACAAACGCTTCAGTGCGCGTGTCCATGTCTTTCTTGCCCGGATCCTTTCGGTCGACATCAAGAAACTGAAACGGATTGGCCAGTCGTGTGCTCATACGTCGATATGCCTCAGTCCGTATCCCGCAATCGCGAGAGCAATTGGTTAATGTCGGCAGCCTTGGGCTTCACGAGCCAGAACTTGCCGACGTAATCCTCGAAATTGTCCAACAAATGGGCGCCCCACTCAGAACCTGTCTCGGTCACAAACTCGCGGATGTTATCGCGAAGAAAATGCCGATGCGCTTCCATCGACTCGGCCGCAACACGATGAATTTCGACGAGCTCGCTGTTGTAACGGTCAATAAAGGCGCGGTCTTCATCGAGCACAAACGCCAGCCCCCCCGTCATCCCTGCACCAAAGTTTACGCCGGTAGCACCCAGCACAGTGACCAGACCACCCGTCATGTATTCACAACAGTGATCGCCCGCACCCTCAATAACAGCGTGGGCGCCTGAGTTACGGACCGCAAAACGCTCACCGGCAACGCCCGCTGCGAAAAGCCGCCCCCCGGTCGCACCATAAAGACAGGTGTTACCAATGATGCTGGTTTTTCGACTCTCAAAACGGCTGCCCTTCGGTGGCGAAATAACCAGCTTGCCGCCCGCCATGCCTTTACCAACGTAGTCGTTACAGTCACCCTCGAGGTACATGTGTAGGCCCCCGGCATTCCAGACACCAAAGCTCTGACCCGCAGTACCCGTTAGCTGCACCGTAATGGGGTTGGATTCCATGCCGGTATTACCGTGGCGCTTGGCAATCTCACCAGAGAGACGTGCACCAATCGAGCGGTCACAGTTGGTCACGCTATACGAGAAAGTGCCGCCGCTGGCGGCTTCGATAACGGGTAGCATGTCTGCTGTCATTTGATTCGCCTTGTCGGCGGTATCAAAGGGGTCATTACTTGTCACCTGGCAGAACTGTGGCTGATCGGCTGCCTCTTCATCTACCCACAAGATCGGGTTGAGATCGAGACTCTGCTGTTTAGCAGTCTCTCCCGGTAGGCACTCCAACAAATCTACTCGGCCAATGAGATCCTCCAGCTTGCGCACACCCAGCTTCGATAACCACTCTCGCGTCTCGGTCGCAACAAAGGTAAAGAAGTTCACCACGCGCTCTACATCACCCACGAAATGAGTTTGGCGAAGTTGCGCGTTCTGCGTCGCGACACCGGTCGCACAGTTGTTAAGGTGACAAATGCGCAGATACTTACACCCCATGGCTACCATTGGCGCGGTGCCGAAACCAAAACTCTCGGCACCGAGAATCGCCGCCTTCACCACATCAAGCCCCGTCTTCATTCCGCCGTCAGCCTGCAAACGCACTTTGCCGCGCAGTCGGTTACCGCGCAGCGTTTGATGCACCTCGGCGATTCCCAACTCCCAGGGCGAGCCGGCATAACGAATCGAGGTAAGCGGACTGGCCGCTGTACCACCGTCGTAGCCTGAAATCGTAATGAGGTCAGCGTACGCCTTGGTCACACCGGCCGCGATCGTACCGACTCCCGGCTCAGACACCAATTTCACCGATACCAGCGCATCAGGGTTCACTTGCTTGAGATCGAAAATCAGCTGAGCGAGATCTTCGATCGAATAAATATCATGGTGCGGTGGTGGCGAGATCAGCGTCACTCCGGGCACCGAGTAGCGCAGTCGCGCAATCAAGTCGTTGACCTTTCCACCCGGTAATTGTCCGCCCTCACCGGGTTTGGCGCCCTGCGCCACCTTAATCTGGAGGACCTCGGCATTCACAAGATAATGCGGCGTCACACCAAACCGCCCCGATGCGATCTGCTTGATCTTCGACACCCGATTCGTACCAAAACGGTTGGGGTCTTCACCACCCTCGCCGCTATTGGAACGAGCGCCGATCTGGTTCATGCCCATCGCCAATGCTTCATGAGCCTCTGGTGACAGCGCGCCAAGCGACATACCCGCAGAATCGAAGCGCCGAAAAATTGTGTCGATCGGCTCAACCTCATCCAGTGGCACCGGCGATTCGGGCAGCTTGAGCGTCAGCAGGTCGCGAAGGGCGGCGACCGGACGATGGTTACAGTGTGTCGCGTAGCGCTGGTAATCGGCGTAGTCCCCACTCATTACCGCTGACTGCAGACTCATGACCACGTCGGGGTTGTAGGCATGATACTCACCGCCATGAACATATTTGAGCAAGCCGCCCTGATCGAGCGACTTTCGCCGTGACCGGGCCCGGCTCGCTACCTGCCACTGATCTTTTTCAAGTTGCTCAAGCGTGACACCCCCTATTCGTGAGGTCACGCCGGTGAAGGCCATGTCGACCAGCTCACTATCGAGGCCTACGGCCTCAAACAACTGGGCGCCGCGATATGAATTGACCGCCGAGATACCCATCTTCGACATGATCTTCAGGAGACCTTTGTTGATCCCTTTCCGGAAATTTTTCTGGCAAAGGTGGGGATCACCGAGCAACTCTCCCCGCGCCAACAGATCCTCGATGACGCTGTAAGCGAGGTACGGATGCACTGCTGTAGCGCCAAAGCCCAGCAAGCAGGCGACATGGTGTGAATCCCTGGCGCTGCCCGATTCCACCACCAAGTTGCAGTCGGCGCGCAGCCCCACACGAATGAGATGGTGGTGGACTGCTCCCGTGGTTAAAAGGCTATGCAACGGCACGCGGGTCTCGGCGATGTTGCGATCTGACAGAATCAGAATACTGCTGCCCTCGCGGACAGCCGCTTCGGCACTCGAGCACACGGCCTCTAGCACCTCGCGAAGGCTCGCATCGGCCGGGTCATAGGTCGTGTCGATAACTACAGTATGAAAGCCTTCTTCGGCCAGCGCAGTAATAGTCTGGAATTTGGCCTGAGACAGCACTGGGGAGGTCAGACTGATACGACGGGCATGCTCGACAGACTGTTCAAAAATATTACGTTCGGGTCCGAGGTCAACCTCAAGAGACATCACGATTGACTCACGTAGCGGGTCGATCGGCGGGTTGGTCACCTGCGCAAATTTTTGCCGGAAGTAGTCATACAGGGACCGCTCTTGCCTCGACAGCACCGCCATAGGCGTATCGTCTCCCATCGATCCGACGGCTTCGTTCCCCGACTCGGCGAGTGGCCGCAAGACCTGATCGCGCTCCTCAAAGCTGACCTGAAACATTTTCTGATAAATATCGAGCTCTGCGCCCGCGATGGCAGCGACGGCCTCGCCGGCGAAGCGGCCCTCGATCAGGCGCGCGTTCTGCCGCAACCACTGCTTGTAGGGTTGGCGGGTCTTGAGTAATTCATCGATATCATGGGTATGAAGAATTTTGCCTTCCTGCGTGTCGACCACCAGCATCTGACCCGGGCCAACCCTACCTTTGGCGATAACCTGCTCAGGCTTGTAGCCGTGGGTACCCACTTCCGAGGCGAGGGTAATAAAGCCATCGTCAGTGGTGACCCATCGCGCCGGTCTCAGGCCATTACGATCCAATAAACAGCAGGCGTAGCGGCCGTCTGTCAGGACGATTCCGGCGGGGCCGTCCCAAGGCTCCATGTGCATAGCGTTATATTGATAAAACGCTTTCAGGTCGGGGTCGATCCCCTCAATATTTTGCCAGGCCGGCGGGATCAGCATGCGCAGTGCACGCGGCAATTCGACACCGCCCGTCGTGAGCAGCTCAAGCATATTATCAAGGCTTGAGGAGTCCGAACCCTCGGTATTGACCAGCGGCAACAGCTCCTGCAAGTCTGGCAATAGCGGCGATTCGAGCTTGGCGCTGCGCGCGCGGGACCAGCTTCGGTTGCCCTCAATCGTATTAATCTCGCCGTTATGGGCCAGCATCCGGAATGGCTGGGCAAGTGGCCATCGGGGGAGCGTGTTGGTCGAAAAACGCTGGTGGAAAACGCAAATCGCAGTCTCCAGAACGGGGCTATTGAGGTCGGGGTAAAACCGTTCGAGGTCGGCGGGCATTACCAAACCTTTATAGGACACCACCCGGTCCGACAGGCTGCAGATATAAAAGTCGGGGTCGTTGACCAGCGCCATTTCCGCCCGGCGACGCGCGGTAAACAATTTGCCAAGACAGTGCTCATGATCAATGCCATCAGCATTCACAAACACTTGCTCAATGCGCGGAAGCTGGTCAAGGGCGATTTCGCCACAGACGCTCTGATCGATCGGCACCTCGCGCCAGCCGAAAACCAGCAAGCCTTCGGCCGTCAGAGCAGACTCCATTGCCTCTCGAGCCGCTTGCTGCAGCGTATCGTCCTGACTCAGGAACAGCATACCCACAGCGTAGTGCTCACCCAGGTCGACACCCAGCGCCGCTTTGGCCTCGGCGCGCATGAAGGCATCGGGCATTTGCAACAGCAAACCACAGCCGTCGCCGGTGCGGCCGTCTGCGGCAATCCCGCCACGGTGAGTCATACAGGTCAAAGACTCAATCGCCGTTTGCAACAGGCGATGACTGGTCTCGCCCTCAATATGGGCGATTAATCCGAAACCACAATTGTCCCGAAACTCCTCGGGCCGGTAGAGACCGCGGGAAGATGTCGAGCGGCGATCGACACCGCCCGCTTCTAAAATATGATTCATAAATCGTTTCGCTGCTGAACCGGCGCACACCACCGGCGAAACCGCCCCTCGCGGGGCAAGAACAAAAAGGGGGCGTAGTGTACACGCCCGAAAACGGGCGCTCAATTAGCGTAAACGTCGCCGATCAGGCGTCGATCACGCGGGCAATATCGTCTTCCGTGACACTTTCGGTCACCACTGCTTCACCCAGCTGCGTGAGTAAAATATAGCGAACTTTTCCCGCGGCCACTTTCTTGTCACTCCCCATGGCCGCCAATAGCGCCTGGGGCGTGATGTCTGCGGGTGGTGACACGGGTAAACCCACCGCATTATTGAAGCCGATCAATTGCTCCACCACCTCAGGCTTGAGTGCGCCCTGCAAAGCAGACAGCCGGCTGGCCATAACCATCCCGGCCGCCACAGCTTCACCATGTAACCAATCGCCGTAACCCTGAATGCGCTCGATGGCGTGACCAAACGTATGTCCAAAATTCAGATGCGCACGAACGCCGCTCTCTCGTTCATCCTCGGCGACGACCGCCGCCTTGATGGCGCAGCTTCGCTCGATTGCCGAGGCCAGTGCATCGGGCTCACGGGCCTTCAATGCCTCAACGTTATTGATGAGCCAGCCAAAAAAATCAGCATCGCGAATCAAACCGTATTTGATAATCTCGGCCAGCCCGGCAGCAAACTCTCGCTCGGGAAGGCTCGACAACGTATCGAGGTCGATGACGACCTGCAACGGCTGATGAAACGCCCCGATCAGATTTTTACCCATCGCATGATTGACCCCGGTCTTGCCTCCGACTGAGGAGTCCACCTGTGCCAGCAGGGTTGTCGGTACCTGAATAAAATCTGCACCGCGGAGAAAGCAGGCAGCGGCAAAGCCCGTCATATCGCCGACAACACCGCCGCCCAGAGCAATAAATACGCTGCGCCGCTCATGACGATCCGCGAGCGCGGCGTCAAGAATCTGTTGAATAGAGCTCATGTTCTTGTGGTGCTCACCCGCAGGTAGCACCACTTCAGTCAGCTGCGCCGCATCACCCAAAGCGGTTTTCAGTGCGCCACCATAGAGCGGGCCAACCTGATCATCCGTGACCAGCACCACGCCACGCCCCGTAATTAACGGCTGCCAAGTCGCGGCAACTCCGATCAGACCGCGACCGATATCAATCGGATAACTCCGATCATCCGCCGTTGAGGCGAGATCAACATGCAGCGTGTGCAAAAGGTCTGGCATGAACGGAGGACTCCGAGTTAGCTGTCAATGATCGCCGCGCGAAATGAGCCCGCGCTCGCGCAGTTCAGTCTCAATTTGTCGGGCGACCTTGCGGGCATTAGCGCCGCCACCCGAGATGATGACATCCGCGAGCGCCTTGTAAAGCGGCTCGCGTTCCGACATCAGTTTTTTCAGCGTCGCTTCGCGATCACCCTCCTGAAGGAGCGGTCGCCCCTCGCCAGAACCGGTTCGCTTGAGCTGCTGAGCGACCGAGATGTTGAGAAACACCACCGCACCGGTGCGGGCCATCAATTCACGGTTCTCCTGGGCCACTACTGCCCCACCACCGGTAGCGATCACACCCGAGCGCTC
>CALKEI010000181.1 GCA_938085095.1 uncultured Luminiphilus sp.
AACGCCAACGGGCGCCGAGCAGGTCCGCCAGAAGCTGGGTGACAGGGTCGACTGGGATTGGGTTCCCTTTGACACTCCCGGCGCGGTAAGACGCTTTTTCGCACATTGGCACCCCACAATCGGTGTGCTGGTCGAAACCGAAATCTGGCCGAATCTGGTTACCCATGCGGCTGCCCGCGGGGTGCCCATGGTGCTGCTGAATGCCCGATTGTCCAAGCGGTCAGCTCGAGGGTACGCGCGCGTCGCCGGATTAACCCGGCCTACGCTGGCTTGTCTTTCAGGTGTGGCGGCACAAGGTAGGGCGGATGCGCGGCGGCTCCGCACACTGGGCGTGAACCCGGATGTGTTGACCGTAACGGGCAACCTCAAGTTTGCGATCGATACCGATGCCCTTCACCGAGCGAACGAGCGAGAGTGCTCAGCGTTAGGGCCTGGCCTGGCTGATCGACCGGTCTGGTTAGCGGCCAGCACCCATCCCGGCGAAGAGGAACAGGTGCTTAAAGCCTTTTCAGTGCTTAAAACAGAGCGGCCTGAGGCCTTTTTGATGCTTGCGCCCCGGCATCCTGATCGCGTTGCGAACGTGCTTGCGCTGCCAGAAATGGATCAGTTCCGGGTGGTTTTACACAGCACCTTCGCAGCGTCGCAAACCGCGTCTGAAAAGACAGCGCAGAGCGCCGTCGGTCAGGCAGTGTGCGATAGGGATGACGTGCTGGTGGTCGACACGCTTGGCCACCTGGGTGCGCTCACGGGCTGTGCTGACCTGGTATTCGTTGGTGGAAGTCTCGTCCCTCACGGGGGCCATAATCCCCTGGAGGCTGCGGCGTGGCGCCTGCCCATTCTGACAGGTGGCCATGTATTCAACTTCTCAGGGATCTACCGTGATCTGATCAGCAGGGGGGCGGCGATGGAGGTCGAAACGTCGACCCTGCCTGCAGTGTTACTCAACTGCCTTGGCGAGCACGCCGAGGCAGCGCAGATCAAAGCCATGGGAGCCCGCGCCGGTGAGTATCAATCAGCGCAGGGGGGTGTATTGGAAGGGCAGTGGGCGGTTTTGACAGCCCACTTACACTTGGCGTGAGTCACTCGCTACCGGATGCGGTGGGCGCCGCCGGGGCAAGCAGGAAGCCCTCGAGCCGCGCGATATCTTCCGGGGAGAGGGTGCCCGCGACTTCTTTCAACCGCAGCGAATTAATAATGAAGTCATAGCGACTATTGGCGTAATCGCGTTGCGCTGCGAACAGTTTGTTCTGGGCGTTGAGCACGTCAACGATGTTTCGGGTGCCGACTTCGTAGCCAGCCTGGGTGGCATCTAGTGCGCTCTGGCTGGAAACGATGGATTGCTTGCGTGCCTCCACTCTGGAAACGTCAGACATGACCGTCATGTGCAGTGATCGAGCCTGGGTCACAGTGTTGCGGGTGAGATTAATACGCGATTCACGTGCGGCATTGAATTGTTCTGCTGCCCGCCGCCGGCTGGCGCTGATAGCGCCCCCTGTTGACAGCGGCAGATCGAACCGGATTTGCCAGGTCTCATTGGTTTGCTCAGAGTCCGGTGGAAAGTTGAACAGGCTCTCGGGGGTCTGGGCGATACTGCCGGTCGTTTCGGTGTCCTGATAGCGGTAGCTTGCGGTAACCGTGGGCGCGTGCCCCATGCGCGAGGCGGTCGCGTTCTGGCGCGAAGCCTCTTCGGCGAATCGCGCGGCAGCGAGCAGATTATTGTTGGATAGCGCAAAGTCGACCCAAGCGCTTCGGTCTGCCGGTTCTGGCGGGCGCGGGTCAAATTCCTCCCCCAGCACAAACAGCGCTCCCGGTGCCTGGCCGGTTAAGACCGACAGATTTTCCTTGGCCACAGCCACGTTGTTTTCGTCCACGATGCGCGTGACCCGAGCGTTGTCCCGGGCCGCCTCAGCCTCGTAGACATCGGTAATGGCGATCAGGCCCACTTCAAATCGTTGCCGCGTCTGCTCCAGCTGTCGCTCAAACGCCCGTTCCTGTGCCTGCGATGCGCGGAGATTGTCCTGTGCTCGCAGCACACCGAAGTAGGCTTGCACAACCCGCACGATCAGGCCCTGTTGGGCTGCCGACAGGTTTGCCTTCGCTTGCTGTGAGGTTTCTTTTCCCGCGCGCCAGCCGAACCAGGCAGACAGGTCGAAGAGGGTTTGGGAAAGACTGACGTCGTAGCCATCGGTTTCAGTCTCGGTGACTGACGTCACATCAATTTGATCAAATGCGCCCGTATTCGGGTCGACGGTAACATTCGGTCGAGTGGAATCCGTCTCGGCGTCGATATAAGAGTACCCCGCCCCAGCTTGGGGCAGCAGTGGTGCCAGAGCGAGCTTTTCCAGCTCGATGTCGGCGTTGTATTGCGCTACCTGAGCCTTGAGCTGGGCGTCGTTTTCGAGCGCCAGTTCATAAATGTCTACTAGTGTCTCGGCCTGGGTAGTAACGCTCAGCACGGTACTGAAACTAGCCGCTATCAGGGTCCGGATGGGGAAATGCAGTTTTGGCATGACTGTAGGATCTGAATCACTTTGGGGTGGCGAGTCTACCACTGTGACACCTGTTTTTGCGGCGTCAAAAGCGGCAACATTTTGGCAGTTCGCGGGGGTGGGGCGCCTTGCTACACTGTGCCTATGACAGATAGAACGAGACAGGTTCAGTCGCGCAGAAGGGTCCGCAAGGGTTATCAGATAGACCTTTCGGATCTGCACGCTCAGTGCGAGGCCAACTATCATCGGTTGATGCGCCTGTTCCCCGAATACGAGCAGCAGGGTCAGTGTGTCTTTGAGGCGGGCGAGGTGTCAGTGGTACTCGAGGTCACCGCTCGCGATCGGTACACCACCGATATGCGCATGCGCTATCAAGGCGCCACGCCCCACTTCGGCACTAACAGCTGTTTTGATCTGCGTCTCTACCACGACGCGCGGATGGCAGAGGTGGTGCATTGCAGCACGTCGCGTCGCTTCGAGGCGCGATACCGTTATCCCAACCCGGATATGCTGCAGCGGGATGAAAAGTTTCAGCAGAACCGCTTTGCCGCTGAGCTGCTGGAGTTCTGTCTCACCAATGGTCGGTCTGTCGACACCGTGCTGGCTGATCTCGACCGCCGCCCCTCATGACTCCGCTCAGTGGCGTGGCCACACTCAACACGGCCGCTACGAGCCGCGTAGCCCAGCTGTCTGATACGCACCTGATGCGCAAGCCGGGTGGAACATTGGTGGGTCTGGACACCGACCGGTCGCTCGCCGCGGTGTGTCGCCTGCTCAATCAGCAGGGGCCGATTGATGCGCTTCTGTTAACCGGCGATCTCGCAGGTGACGAGGCTGAAGAGGCTTATGAGCGGCTCAGCGAGCTGTTAAATCCTTTGGGAGTGCCCAGCTTTTGGTTGCCTGGAAACCACGATGCCGTCTGGTCTGACGATCACCCGCTGAGGTCGCATTTTAAGCGCAGCATCCAGTTGCCGCACTGGGACGTTCTGATGTTAAACACTCAACATCCAGGTGCAGTAGCGGGCCATTTAGCCACTACGGAAATGGAAGCGCTCGAAGCGGCGGTCCAGCACGCTGAGGCAACGGGTCGCCCGCTGCTGGTGGCGACGCACCATCCGCTGATGCCGGTTGGTTGCGAGTGGCTGGATCAGATCGGTGTACAAAACGCGGAGGAGGCGCTGCAACGGCTGGCACCGCTTGGCGAGCAGGCAGTGGTGATTTCCGGCCATGTTCATCAGGATTCTGCGCAGACGCATCAGGGCGTACAATGCTTAACATCGCCCTCTACCTGCATTCAGTTTGCTCCGCGGTCGGCTGGGTTTCAGGTGGATGCGAGAGCCCCCGGGTGTCGTATGCTGACGCTGCACGAGGCGGGACGCTGGCAAACGGACGTGCTCAGGGTGACCGACGAGGTCTTTCCGGTTGATCTGGATTCTCACGGTTACGCCTGAGCGGGGTGACCGGGACCCCCTCAATGACTGAACGGTTTTCTTTCTGGCGCGAACGATCGCGCGAGCAAAACCCACATTGCACGAGCTGTAATAAACGATGACGACATATAACGCTGATGCTATTGAGGTCCTCACCGGTCTCGAGCCGGTTCGAAAGCGGCCCGGCATGTACACCGATACCACCCGGCCGAACCATCTTGCGCAGGAGGTGATCGACAACTCAGTCGATGAGGCCTTAGCCGGACATTGCAGTCAGATAGACGTCACGCTTCATGAGGACGGTGCGCTCAGCGTGACCGACGACGGCCGCGGTATGCCGGTGGACCTGCATCCCGAGCAAAAGCTTCCGGGCGTCGAAGTGATTCTGTCGACGCTACACGCCGGTGGTAAGTTCTCAGATAAAAGCTATCAGTTCAGTGGCGGTCTTCACGGTGTGGGTGTATCGGTTGTAAACGCCTTGTCAGAGTTGTTGGAAGTGACGATCCGGCGCGACGGCAATGTCCACACGATGGCTTTCTCCGGGGGCGACAAGACTGCGGACCTGAGCGTTACCGGCAGCTGCGGTAAGCGCAACACGGGAACGGGTATCCGCTTCAAGCCGGATCCTCGATATTTTGATTCCGCCCATTTCTCGATCCCGAAGCTGAGTCATGCCCTGCGTGCCAAAGCGGTCCTGTGTCCGGGACTCAAGGTCACACTGACAGACGAAAAGAAAAAAGAAAAAACGGAGTGGTATTACGAGGATGGCATCTCTGACTATTTAGCCGACGCCACGATCGATTTTCAGGTGATTCCTGAAACACCCTTCATCGCCCATTTTGAAGGCGAAACTGAAGCCGTCGACTGGGCCATTCAGTGGCTTCCCGAGGGAGGCGAAGTCGTCGCGGAGTCTTATGTGAATCTGATCCCAACCACTCAGGGCGGCACCCATGTCAACGGCCTACGCTCCGGTCTGCTGGATGCGTTGCGTGAGTTCTGCGAACTGCGCAACCTCCTGCCTAGGGGGGTCAAGCTCACAGCAGAAGACGTATGGGATCGGTGCTGTTTTGTGCTCTCCTCCAAACTTCAGGATCCGCAGTTCTCCGGGCAAACCAAGGAACGGCTGTCTTCTCGAGAGGCTGCGGGATTCGTGTCAGGAGTGGCCAAAGACGCCTTCGGACTATGGCTTAATCAACATACCTCAGACGCTGAGCGTCTCGCCGAACTCTGTATTGAGCGTGCCCAGAGTCGTTTACGCTCCGCCAAAAAAATAGTGCGTAAGAAGATCGCGTCAGGGCCAGCATTGCCAGGCAAGCTGGCCGACTGCTCCAGTGAGGACCCGGCGCGCGGCGAGCTGTTTTTGGTGGAGGGAGATTCTGCCGGCGGCTCTGCCAAGCAGGCGCGCGCGAGAGAGTTCCAGGCCATTTTGCCGCTCAGAGGAAAGATTCTGAATACCTGGGAAGTGGACGCAGTAGAGATATTGGCCTCTCAGGAGGTGAACAATATTTCCATCGCGCTGGGGATTGAGCCCGGTAGCACCGACCTCAGTCAGCTCCGATACCACAAGGTGTGCATCTTGGCTGATGCGGATTCCGATGGCCTGCATATTGCTACGCTTATTTGTGCCCTGTTTCTGCGTCACTTCCGCCCTTTGGTGAGGGCGGGTCACGTGTTTGTGGCGATGCCGCCGCTGTATCGCATCGACGTCGGTAAAGAGGTGTACTACGCCCTCGATGAGTCCGAAAAGAATGGGATCCTGGAGCGACTTGGTGCCGAGAACAAGCGCGCCAAGCCCGCCGTGCAGCGTTTTAAGGGGCTGGGTGAAATGAACCCGCCCCAGCTTCGTGAAACCACCATGGACCCCGATACCCGGCGTCTCGTCCAGTTGGTGCTCGACGAAGATGGCGATACCGACAGCACCTTTGACCTGCTGCTAGCCAAAAAACGCGCCGGTGATCGCAAGGTCTGGCTCGAGGCGAAGGGAGATCTTGCCGACGTCGCGACGTGAGGCGTCGTCTGGAAGACTGCATCACGGTCATGATCAGGCCCGACTATAATAGTGAGATCTGATTGGCGAGCCTCTGGCTCGGTCCAGAGTCGCCGTCGGGCCGTGTAGGCAGCATCAGATAGCACCGGATGGTACATCGCAGACAGGAGCACTCCGTATGAAGAAACGACTCGCGCTATTTTGCTTGGGGGCGACATTGGCAGCGGCGCCGGTTTTGGCAGATTGGGAAGTGGCTGCCGGTTCCCAGATCCAATTTGTATCGATCAAAAATAATGCCATTGGAGAAGTGAGTCACTTTGAGACACTCTCCGGCACGGTGACCGAGGCGGGTGAAGTGGAGGTGCGTGTGGCACTGGATTCCGTCGAGACCAATATTGGTATCCGCAACGAACGGATGAAAAAGCTGCTGTTTGAAGTAGGGTTATATCCCGAAGCCGTGATTACCGCCCAATTAGATCCCGCGGAGATGGTCGCCGTAGCGTCTGGTGTTGGCAACTTGATGACGGCAACGCTGCAAATCGATCTGCACGGTCAGATGGTGAACAAGCGCGCCGCGCTAACGATCGCGGCGACAGATAGTGGTCTTAGTGTCACCACCGTCGAGCCGATTCTTCTCAATGCCTCAGAGTTTAAGTTGGAGGGTGGTGTCGCGGCGCTGCAGCAAATTGCGGGTCTCAATGCCATTAGCCGCGTCATTCCCGTGACGGTGGCGCTTCAGTTATCTTCGGTAGACGCTGCCACGCCTTAGCAGCGGCTTATTGCAAGCCGGCCGCCTGAACGGTCGCGCGCAGCTCGTCGCGGTAGCGCTGAGCGGATTGCCTATCGCCGGCCAGCTGGCTGTATTGCATCAGCGCTGCCAGCACGCTGGGTTGTCCCGGTGCCGCGCGGTGCGTCGCTTTAAGCGTCGCTAGCGCCTCTGCCAATAGTCCCTGATCGTTCTGTGCCACGGCCAAAACGTAGTGGTAATAACCGGGGATCTCCTCGAGGGACGCTGCTTTGGCGAGCGCCTGGAGTCCTTGTTTGGCATTGCCTTCACGCACTTCCAATAAGGCGAGGCTGAACCACAGTGCGCCGTCTTCGGCATTCAAGGCAATGCCGGTTTCAAGGGTCTCCCGAGCTGCCGCTTCGTTACCTAAGGTCCGGTGAAGATCAGCGAGATTCACCCGCGAGACGCTCGCCTCGGGGTTTTTCCGCAGCGCCGATTGCAGCAACGACTGGGCAACGCCGCTATCCCCCCGGGCCTGTTGAAAACTACTCAGTTGGGTGAGGACAGAGGGCATATCGAGGTGTTGGGACTGCACGGTGAGGTATTCGCTAAAGAGTGCTTCAAAGGGGTTTTCTTGCCCGGTACTCGCCGAAGCGGCAGGGACCAGCCCTGCTAATTGTTCGGCCGTTATCATTCTGACTGCCAGCACAGGATCCTGACTCAGCGGCATCAGGAGTGCCTGGCGTTGCTCGGGGGGGAGTTGGCCGATGGTCTCGGCCGCGGCAAGTCGAATGAGCGGGTCACGGCTCTCTAGCCAGAGGGGTAGTGACGGCATGAGCTGTTCCGGCAGCAGTCGGCCCAGATGCGTGATGGCGGAGGCACGCTGCATCCCGGTTGCCCCGGTGTCATTGGCTGTCTCCAATAACACAGGCGCAGCACGAATATCTCCCCGACCGGCGGCATGGAGAGCCCGAGCGGGATGGTGACGGCGATCGGTGAAGGTCACGCCCCAGTCGCTGAGCGCTGAGTAAGCCCAGTCGGCGCTTTGATCGGTATGGCATTGGTTGCAGGCGTTCGGGCTCCCCGTGCTGATCGATAGGTCTGGTCGGGGGATGCGCATGCTGTGATCGCGCCGCGCGTCGACACCCATGTAGATCTGGCTCGGCATGTGGCAGTCCACGCAGGTGCTACCGGCAGATGCAACCTGATGTCGGTGGTGGGTTGGGTTGTCGTAGGTGCTCGCCAGATGACACTGGGCACACACGCCGTTGCCTTCCACCACCAACTGATTGCTGTGCGGGTTATGGCAGTTAGTGCAGGCCACGCCAGCCTGATGCATCTTGCTCTGGATAAACGAGCCGTAGACGTAAACCTCATCGCGGATCTGCCCATCGGGCCAGTAGAGCGGCTCCTCGATGATGGCCAAGCGGTGGGTATCGAGTAGCGGCTTACCCGGGTGGTACTCGCCCAGTGTCCCGCGCCGTGCATGACACCGCGCGCAGCTATCAATCTGGTGGTTTGAGGTCAGAGGCTCACTGCGCTGCGCGATATCGGCGCCTTCAGCCCACTGCCACGCGCCTCTCGCCTTGAGGCTCATTGCAAACCCGGTCTGGGCGGGAGACAGACTTCCCGCATCGGCAAGCGCAACGTGCGCACTGCCCGGCCCGTGACAGGCCTCACAGCCCACATCGATTTGTTCGTAATGGGTATCGAACCGGTCGTGCACGGCGTCGTAGCGTTTCTCGACGTCGGTGCTGTGGCATTCCGCACAGCTGGTGTTCCAGTTAAAGAATCCGCCCGTCCAATGCAGGGGGTCACCGGCTGCAATGTCCTCGTCGGGGTAGAGGTGGTACCAACGCTGTCCGCCCTCGCTTTTGGAGCGTGTATCCCAGGCGACAGCTAATGCTTGAAGGCGGCCGTTGCCCAGTGGCAGCAAATATTGCTGCAGGGGCTCAACCCCAAAAACATATTCAACGGGATAAGTCTCCAGCTCGCCCGTGGCGTTATCGGTCTCGATGAAAAAGGCGCCCCCTTTTTGGCTGAAGGTGGTGGTCACGCCAAAGTAATCAAAGGTCGTATTGTTGAAGTCGCCCAGAACTGTCTCAGGCGTGGCTTCTTGCATCGCCAGATCATGGTGGGAATCTGTCCAGTCGGCACTAGCCTGCTCGTGGCAGCCAGCACAGGCGTTGTTGCCCAGGTAGGTGGCTTCAGCCCCAACTGCGGCGGAGGTCAGGATGTTGGACAGCATCAGTGCTGCCAGAGTCAGACGGCGGGCGGCTGCCCCCACAATGCTGCCCCAAGAGTGGCTATCGGCGCCTTCGCACCATCGGCGAGCCAACTTGCCAGTGTGGCGCTGACGTCCGGAAAAGATAAAGCGGGTGCCGACGGTGGCCCGGCCAACCAGCGGGCGGCGAGATCGTTGTCGATCTGGCGCATGACAGTGGCATAACCGAGCGTTTCCAGCGCCGCGCCGTTGGAGAGTTGCTCCATTTGTTTGGCCAAAGGCCTCGTGAGAACGGGCTTGCGCCAATGTAAACACTCCGAGATCAGTTCGAAGCCGCAATTACAGACAACCCCGGGAGCACTTGCAAGGTCAAACTTGAAGCCTGCGATGTTCGCGGTGCGGCGCCCAACGTTTCCCTTTCCATCGTTGGGGAGCGTGCTGAGCGACGTCGCTGCCCCTGTTGAAAGAGCCGTTTCAACAGTCGCGCGTCCCACTGGTGCAACGCCGACAGTATCGCCATATCAGCCCAGTTAGACGGGGAAAGTGGGGTTTTCGTGACGAGGCTGTGTCAGCTTGATGACTTTGTCAGAATTGCCAAGTTGGCGTACGCTGGCGCGCCGCAGCGAGCTTCGCGCGGGCTAAAAGTTGTAGTGGAGAGCATCAGTATGCACATCGGCATCTTGCGCACCGATTCCGTCAGGCCAGAGTGGGTGCCAACCTTCGGTGAGTACCCGGATATGTTCGAGCGTCTGTTGTTGGCCGAGGACAGCGCACTGACGTTTACCACCTGGAACGTGGAGGCCGGGGAGCTGCCCGACAGCGTTGAGGCAGCGGATGGCTTTTTGATTACCGGTAGCAAGAGCAGCGTTTACGACGACAAGGACTGGATTCGCGC
>CALKEI010000182.1 GCA_938085095.1 uncultured Luminiphilus sp.
CTGTGGCAACCGGTTTTGCCCTCGCAGTAACGCTGCCCCGCGCCGGTAATATTGGCGGCGGTGGTTTCATGCTGATCCACCTCGCCGAGACAAATGAGCAGATCTTCGTCGACTACCGCGAGACAGCACCGGCGGCGGCAAAACGAGACATGTTTTTAAAAGAAGACGGCTCGGTCGATCAGGCCAAAGCCTATTTCTCCCACCAGGCGGCGGGAGTACCGGGAACAGTAGCAGGCCTGATTCACGCGCAGGAGCGCTACGGCAAGCTGTCACTGAAGCAGGTGATTCAACCGGCGATCGATCTCGCTAAAAAAGGATTCGAGATGCCGCTCGCTTTGCACATGAGCTTGAACGCGCGCGCCGAGCGCCTCGCCCAAAACGAGGAGGCCAAGCGCATTTACCTACAGGACGGTGACGCGGCGCCCTCCCCCGGCACGCTGTTTCAACAGGCCGACTTGGCGCGCACGCTGACGCGTATTCGCAACAAAGGGGCCGACGGCTTTTATACGGGCGAGACCGCCGCACTGATCGCCGGCGACATGGCGGCCAACGACGGACTGATTACCCAAGAGGATCTCGCCAATTATCGTGTGCTGGAGCGCCCGCCGGTCAGAGGCACCTTCCGCGACTTTGAAATTGTCTCGGCGGCCCCGCCCTCCTCTGGCGGTATTCATATTCTGCAGATGCTCAACATCCTTGAGCCCTATCCGCTGGAGTCCTATGGACACAACAGTGCCGCCTACCTGCACCGGGTGATCGAAAGCATGAAGCTCGCCTATGCCGATCGCAGCCGCTACCTCGGTGACCCGGACCAGACGGTGATTCCCATCGAGGCCCTGATCAGCAAAGACTACGCCGCCGAGCGCCGCGAGCTGATTGCCGCGAATCAGGCCAAGACTCCGGATGAAATCGGCCCCGGTAACCCGGTGCCGAGTGAGAGCCCCGACACGACTCACTACTCAGTCGCCGATGCCGAAGGCAACGTGGTGGCCAACACCTACACACTCAATTTCAGCTTCGGCTCGCACATCGTGGTGCCGGGTACCGGCATCCTGCTCAACAACGAGATGGACGACTTCGCCGCCAAAGCCGGTGCCGCCAACGCCTACGGCTTGGTGCAGGGCGAGGCCAATACGATTGCACCGGGTAGACGACCCCTCTCCTCCATGACTCCCACACTGGTGTTCAAGGACGGCCAACCGTGGCTGGCTGCAGGCAGTCCAGGCGGATCGCTGATCATCACCACCGTGCTGCAAACACTACTGAATGCCATGGTGTTTGACATGAACATCGCCACGGCAGTCGCCGCACCCCGTGTACACAATCAGTGGATGCCTGATCGCACATTGGTTGAACCCGGCATCAGCGCTGACACGCAACGGCTGCTCGAAGAATGGGGCCATCAACTCAGCCCCACCCGCCGCACCATCGGGCGCTCCAACTCGCTCATGATTGACGAGGGATGGATGCAGGGGTTTGCCGACATGCGCCGACCCGGTGGGCACGTAGCAACCGAATAAGCGCTATTCACGAGACGCGCCGACCGCGCGCTTTGCACAGCACAACCCAGAACAAAAAAACCCAGCGTTTGCTGGGCTTCAGGATTAGGTGGATCGCTTACTTTCGGAGCCGGCGGAAACCCAATACCCCAAGGAACTCGCTTACCGCCTCAGCTTGCGAAGACCGAGAAAACCCAATAGGCCACCGAGCGTCAACAGGCCAAACATTGGTAATGCGGGGACTGGCGTTGCAACGGCTCCGGCTCCGCCGCCTCCGTCACAACCACCTGAGCCGGTCCCTGCCGCCGCCATCGTGATTTTGTATGTTGCGGTATTTCCAGAGTTCGCGTAGTCCGTGTCTGACGAATAAACATACACACGAACCTCAACCTGCTGCGCGTTGGTATTTTTAATGCATACCAAACCATCTGTCAGAGCATGCGTGGTACCGAATACCTCGAAATTCCCCACCAAAGGCGTCCCATCGATGTCTACTTCGACTCCGATATCATCACCAGGACCACTTGCGGGATCCCCAGTCCAGCTCTGCCAATAAAAATTTTTGCCGGGGTTACCGCCCAGTTCTTTACCAGTGCAATTGTTCAGCTGGATTTTGTGGGTGTCTGCACCTGCGTCTATGGTCAGCGCAGACTCCGGCAAATCGGTGGCGTCACAGTCGTGGGCCGTTGTGGTGACCGCCTGTGCATGGTTCAACAACAGATTGTGTGCCAACAAAAAGACCAAGATTGTGAAAAAGCGTTTTTTCATAGGTGCCTCAAGCAAATTGGTTGAACCCGGTACTCAGGGGTAGCAAGCAAGATCAAAATAACAGTACTTAAAATATAGATTACAAGTACTCAGTAACGCGGTCAACAGGAACTGACTGCGGCTTCAGTGACCAGAGCACGAGGCGCTCCAAAACCAATCGCGTTAGACTTGGTCGATGGCAAAACTAGGACCCGACAAACACAACGTGGTACCGCTGGGCGAGCAGCAAGCCAAACAGCCCCGCGGCGAGGCCGTTCGCGTCAAGCTGCTTGATGCCGCCGAGGCGCTGCTTTTGGAACAGGACGCCCACCAGCTTCGCCTCGATGACGTGCTGGCTGACGCCGACGTTGCGCGCAACACGCTTTATAAACACTTCAAAGATCTCGAAGCGCTTGCAGAGGAGGCCTTACTCCGGGGCTTTGCCAGAAATGTCGAGCTCGACGCCCTGGCCATCTCGGGGGCACTCGGCCGTTGCAAGAGCAAGGGTGATTTCAGGCAGGCGATGACTGCGATTACTCGCGCCACCCAGAGCGGTGACCGGAGATCCAGACGGATGCTCAGGATCAAGCTGCTGGCCATGGCCGGCAGCCGGCCGGCGTTACTGGAACGCGTAGCAGCGGTTCAGGCCGACATGACTGAGCGACTGGCCGACGAGTTTCGCGCTGCCCAGGAGAAAGGTTTCGTCCGCTCTGACTTCCCCGCCCGCACGGCCGCGCTCTTCGTTCAGTCCTACACGATCGGCCGGGTGCTACTCGACGTGGAACCCCACGGCAAAAAAGACGAGACCGATTGGGTCAACCTGATCGATCAGGTCATTGAGCTGGCATTGCTGCCCTGACTGAGCGGGTCAGTCGGCCTTCGGCATCCGCACCTTGTAGGTTTGCCGGGCCATGGCGACCAGATCACCATTCACATCCCAGATCTCGGTATCGGTCTCGGCGACACCCCGCGTCACCTGGCGCGTGGTGTGTCGCGCCAGGAGTGGGCCGGCTGCGGGCTTGCGGCGCACCTGCACGGTGAGCTCCACCGTGGGCACCCACCCGAAGGCACCATAAATGGTGAAGATGGGTGGCGGCATGATGTCGGCGAACATCAACAGATCAATCGGCCCCGGTGCAGCGCCGTCTGTGTGCGCCAACCAGGCAATAAACTCGCCCGTGTCATTCGTTTTACCCTCGCTAAAGACTTCGGCGCCCTGCACCATGCGGAGATCAATGCTCTGGTGAATCTCGAGGTGCGACATGGCGGGCGCGGCGACGTCATCAAAGGCCGGTACTTCGGGCGGCGCCACGTTGGTCCAATCCGGGCCGCTGAGCCTGTCGAGATCAGTATAGGCCGCGGTGGCACGGAGCTTGAGCTCGCCCTCCTGGCGAAGATCGGCACTGGCAAAGTGGGTGCTGCGGGTCTCCGAGAGTGACTCCACGGCTACCTCGACCTCCCCCAACGCCACCGGCGCCAGATAAAACGCATTGATACTGAGCGGGTCGGGCTGATTGAGCGCTTCAGACAAGGTGCGGCCCACCAGTGCCAGCACATAGCCGCCATTAGCCACCGAGCCAATCCGCCAGCCCCGATGGACCTCGGCCTGCCACCGGGAATCTCCCTGTGGTGACACCGCGGTGTGCGTTAGAAACTGACTCATACTGCTCCTTTTTACTTGTTGACGGACTTTGTCCGGTATCCGTTCAGCAAGGTTGGCATTAACCGCACTCGCTCACCTGCTTTTTTCTGCCACATCGCTCTATACTGGCTGGCCGTATTACGCGCCGGAGAGGGATCTTGGCTCATACGCGCCCGCTATTAGCCAGGCAAGGATTGCCGCTACTGACCCTGATTTTCATCGGGGTTAGCCCTTTTTTTGCGACCGCCCAGAATCCCAACGAAGAAGCTGCCGGATCCGAGGCGGCGCCTATCGTAATCGATATGGCAGCACCGTTGGAGCCCGAGCGCGCCGCGCCGCCGCCCACAGAGCCCGATACACTGGACATCTATCGTCGCTACATCACATCGATGGAGGAAAGTTCCGGCGCCTTTGCGCCCGGGATGACCGAGCAACTGCTGGGATTAGGGCTCAATCTGCAGGCCCTCAACCGCCACGCAGAGGCCGCCGCCGTATTGAAACGCGGCGTTCATGTGAGTCGGGTTCAATCGGGGCTCTATGCCGCGGACCAAATCCCCTTGCTCAAGGCCGAGATTCGCAGCCTGAGTGCACTGGGCCAGTACGACGAAGTGGATGAGCACCAGCGTTATCTTGCCCGGGTCGAATCCGAAGCGCTAGAAGGCACGCCTGCATCGATCGCCGCACTCCTCGATCAGGGCGCTTGGGCCGAACAGGCTTGGGCTTTGGGGGTCGGTGACCAAGAAGCGCATCCCGAACATCTCGCGCGGAGCTGGGAGTATTACCGGCTCGCCTACAATCAAAGCACGCAGCTCTATGGTGAGCGGTCTCTGGCACTCCTGAAACCGCTGGAGGGTATGCTGCGTCTTCAATACAGGTTTGCCCAATTACAACGAGAGAACGCCAGCAGCAGCGCCTTCGACGGCCCCAGCTACCGGCAGACCTCCGCTTTAGGGGGTGTCTATCGACGCGGTGAGGCGGTGCTGTCCACCATAGCAGGCATCAAATTGCTCAACGGGTCCTCCGCTGGAGAGCAGGCCTACGACCTGGCTCGGCTCGGTGATTGGGGCCGCTGGATGGGCCGCCGATCGGATGCGAAGAGCTACTACGACAAGGCCTGGGGCCGCATCACACCACCGCCTCAGGAAGTCGCTGAATCGGGGGCAGACGTCGGTGACGCGCAGGCAGCCCCAGAGGATGAGGCGGCCGCCACCAACGATGATCCCGAGGAGACGCCATCGGCCGCGATGACCGACGCACAAACCAAGCCAGAGACAGTGACCGCAGAAGCCCCCGCCATGCCCGCAGAATTGGCGGCCGACGGTAACGCCGAGAACAGCAGTTCGGTCATGCAGCCCGAGGAACCGCCAGTTGAAGACGATCCAGTCATGCGCGCAGCGCTTTTTAAAACGGCAACGCCGCTGCCTGATATCGATATGCTAAGACCACTCCCCCCCTTCCGGCGTGATGCCTCCGGGCCGCTGGTGGTGCAATTTCAGCTCAACGAGGCCGGAAAAATCACACTACTGGAACGCATCACCGTCACCGCGGTCACAGAAACTGACGATGCCGTAACGAGTGAAGAGGCGGACGACACCGCCGAAGCCGAAGTGAATAACGATCCGGCAGTAGACCGTTTGCTGCGTAAAATGCGGCGCACACGGTTTAGACCTCACTACGAGGGGGGCAAAGCAGTGGAGACTGGTATGATTGTGTGGTCCTTTGATTTGAGCCCTGCCGGCATGGGTGCGATGGCACTGCAGCCCTGATGAAAACCCGACCCCTTTTGCACGCTGATGCATCGGCCCTGTTGCGCCCATTTGCGGCGGGCGCAATCGTGAGCATCATGCTCTTATTGATGGGCTGTCCCTCCGCCAGCACACCGACCACCCCCTCGCTACCCACGCCGCCCTCCTCGCCCTCAAGCTCGGGGGCGTCCTCTCCCCCTTCGGGTGGAGCGGCTGGCCCCAGCTCCCCTAGCGCAAGTAGCGGTGGTTCAGGATCCAGTCGTTCAAGCTCATCGGGCAGTGCGGGCTCCAGCTCATCCAGCCCCGGCAGCGCCAGCCCCAGCAACCCAGCTCCCTCGGGGGGCGCTATGCCTGGCTCTGGATCGGCAGGTAGTGAGACCGCCGGCACCGGTAGTGGCGCCGAAGCGCCCGGATCAGAAGCCGGTGGAAGCGGAGCCGGTAACGACGGGACGGGGGAAAGTGAACCCGGCTTTGGCGACATGGCTGGCGCCGCCGATTTACCCTCCATGGTCGATACCCTGCCCACCTTCGATGAGGATTATGGCGCAGAGGGTGAGGGTAGCGGCGCCACGAGCGGGGCTCGCGATGGCGATGAAAACGGAACAGGTGGCGCTGGCGATACCGGCCAGGTTGCGCAATCCTCCGGTGACCCGGGTGGCACTGCGGCTCAAAAAGGCCCGGGAACCCGCGCCAATGGCGGAATGGAATCGGAAATGGGAGCGGAGGGTCCGATGACTGCCGCAGAGCAGGTCGCCATCCTCGACCGACAGCTCGAGGAAAGCACCCGGGATTTCGACGGCATCATTTACGACGAAGAACAGCGCCAGCGAGAAGCGGCAAGAGAGCGCACCACCCAGACTGCCCAAACAGGCGGACCTCCCGACGCAGCTGAGGGCGAAGAACCCGACTTTGGTGGCGGAATGGCGAGCGGCGGCAGTGGCTCGGTAGGAGGCGGTATCGGTGGACGCAGTGGCGCGCCACCTGCCGATGGCGCCAAGTACCCCCCGCCAGCTGATATTCCCAGCGGCAATGACGATGATGTGGTGGCGCGACAGTTGCGTGAGGCTGCGATGCGAGAACCGGATCCGGCGGTGCGGGAAAAACTATGGGCTGAATACCGCAAGTACAAAGGCATTGAGGAGCCGGGCTCGTGATGCGCTGGATTCTCTCAATCACTGTGGGTCTGATGCTGCTCACTGGCTGCGTGTCGGAAACGGTTAAATCAACGTCTGTTCCCGTACTCGACGCCCCCAATACCTTGACGCCCGAGGAGGAACTGCTGGACGTGGGCGTGGTGATTCTGGACCCGGGCATCAGCAGTATCGAAGACGAAGAGCAGGTTTACCCCGAGGTGCGGAAAGCAGAAGCTACTTTTATGGCAGCCGAACTCGCCGAAGTGCTGACCGAGCAAGGAGGGTGGGGTGCCGTCAGGGTCGTTCCGGACGATCGCCAGTTCTCTGACCTTTTAGTGCGCGGCACGATTCTCCAGTCGGATGGCGAGGCACTGGAAATCAAGATTTTAGTCAGTGACGCGCGCGGCACCCTGTGGCTCGATAAACGCTATCAAGGTATCACCAGCCGTTACGCTTACGAGCAGGGAACCCGGGTCAAGCAGGATCCCTTCCTTGCGGTATATCGCATGATCGCCAACGACATGCTCGCCCTGTTCAACCGGCTACCAGTCGGAGACCGGATAGCCATTCGACAAGTGGCCGAAATGCGCTTCGCCCGGGATTTTGCCAATGGCGCCTTCGCGGATTACTTGGAGGAAGATGCAGCGGGGCAGATTAGCCTGCGCAGATTGCCGGCAGAGGACGATCCCATGCTGAGTCGCGTTCGCGGCCTACGACAACGACATTACGTGTTTGTCGATACCTTGCAGGGCCATTACACAGGCTTCGCGGAAACGATGTATGCACCCTATCAGGAGTGGCGCAAAGCCAGCTACGAGGAGACCGTCGCGCTACGCGAGCTCGAGGCTGAATCTCAAAGAGAGATGATTGCCGGTGGGGCAGCGATCATCGCCGGGGTGCTTGCGCAAACGTCGGGGAGCCGCACCACACGGAGTGCCGGAGCAGTCGGCGTGATCGGCGGCGGAGCGCTGCTGAAGAGCGGCCTTGAAAAGCGCGCCGAATCTAATATTCACTCTCTAGCGCTCGAAGAACTCGGGCAATCGCTGGACGCCGAGATCACGCCCAGAGTCATTGAGCTGGAAGACCGCACGGTTCGACTGACCGGTAATGTCGAAGACCAGTACGATCAATGGCGTGAACTGCTGGCAGATATTTATGCCGCTGAACTCGCAGCGCTGGAGCCTCCCTCCGCGCCGGAAATTAACGTACCCCCGACGCCTGACACGCAGGACTCGTGACCGACAACACAGAGCAGCCCCTCTCCGCCACCACTTTCGAGCCCGCGCCGACTGCAAGTGAGTCGACCGCTCCGGCTGAAAAGGGTCCGCAATCCCGCGTGGTGTTGATCGCCCTCGCCGCCGCGACCCTGTTACTGCTTTTCGTATTCTTTGTATTGCCGAGACTGGTGACCCCCGGCGATACCGAACCGGACGCCACGGCCACTCAACGGGATACCCCCGCAGCTGGCAGCGCAACGCCGGCGATAAACTCGGCTGCCGAGATCGGCACCAGCCGAAGTCCCTTCGCCGAGGCACAGGAAAGCGCCTTACGGCGGGAGGCTCAGGAGGTGCTGCAGTCGCTGCTCACACTTCAGGAGTCGCTCGCTGAACGCGGCGCCGCAAGGTGGGGAGAGCCCACCTACAGTGAAGCGCTTGGTAAAGCCGCCGCAGGCGATACCGCGTATCGCGAGCGCGACTTCATGGAAGCGACTGCACAGTATCAGCAAGCACTCGACCAGCTGCTGGCGATGGAGGCCAGCCTACCCGAGCGCATCGAAACCCTTCATGCTTCGGTTGTGTCGGCGATTGAAGCCGGTGAGGTCCTCACCGCTCAGGCAGGCTTCACTGAACTTGCCCAAATGGCGCCTGCGGATATCCGGCTCATCACGCTAGAAGATCGCATTGGGTCGCTGCCCAACGTCGTGGTCGCATTAGAGGCCGCAGCGACCGCTGAGAAAGGCGGGCGGCTCACTGAAGCCGTTGCCGCTGCCACCGACGCAACCCGTGCCGACCCAGCACACCGGCGTGCCAAAACGCGCCTTGCCGAACTACAATCAGCACTGACTCGAGAACGATTTACCGTGGCCATGACGGCCGGCTATGGTGCACTGGCTGCGCAGGGTTTTGATCAGGCAGAAACGCAGTTTCGCAACGCAGCGCGGCTCATACCTGGCGCGCCCGAACCCGCCTCAGCGCTGGCAGAGGTCGATCAGGCGCGCACCCAGAACACACTGCTTAACCTCAAAGAAAGCGGCATGCAGGCCGAGAGAGAGGAGCGCTGGGCAGATGCGGTGACGCTTTATAAGCAGGCGCTCGAGATCGATGCATTGATGCTATTTGCGACGGAGGGCGCAGCACGCGCGACCCCGCGTGCGGACCTCGATGCCCGCCTGGAAAAAATCCCGGAAGAGCGGGACCGACTGATTGATGCGCGCATTATGCGCCTCGCGCAGGACAGCCTCGCCGAGGCTACGGCGATTGTAAACCCGGGCTCGCGACTGACCTCACAGATCTCGCGCGCCCAGGAGACGATCGCCTATGCCAGTACGCCCGTGTCGGTCACGATGACCTCAGATGGCCTCACCGACATCACGCTGCTGCGGGTAAAGCGACTGGGTACCCTGGCCGAGCAAGCGCTCACCCTCCGACCCGGCCTTTATACGGCGGTGGGTATCCGTAATGGGTATCGCGATGTCAGAGTGAAATTTGAGGTTCGGCCCAATCAACGCAATGCCGTCGAGGTACGCTGTGTTGAGCCGATTTGAGCAAGCGCGATGACTGATAACGACGACAAGCTGACGCCCGCAGCCTTTGCACCAGCCGGCAATGCGCAAACGAGTGAGTCGCTCACCGCAGCGACCTTCGAGCCTCTGACTCAAGCGGTAGATCAGAAAAAGCGTATCAGCCTCGCCCAGATTGCGTTAGCTGGTTCCGGAGTGTTGATCGCTGCGCTGCTTTTCTTCTTGTTTACTGCGCGCTCACTGACCCTGAATATCGATGCCGAGGCCGAAACGCACTTTTCGGTAAGCGGTCTGAACTGGTCTTTTGGTGATCGCCTACTTATACGGCCGGGCGACTATGTGCTCTCTATTGTTGCGGAGGGTTATCACCCCTATAAGCAAACCATCACCGTGGGCGATGCCGATACGCAGCAGCTGGATGTCCGCCTTGCACCCCTTCCCGGAACCCTGAGTATTACAACCCAACCCAAAGGCGCAGCCATTGCGCTGGATGGGCTGTCACTGGGGACCGCGCCGTTAACCGACTGGGTGCTCGAAGCCGGCAGTTATACTCTTAGCGCTGAACAGCCCCGCTATCAGCCGTGGCAAGGACAGCTCGAGGTGGCCGGTCGCAACCAGAGCCAAACCGTCGATATTGCGCTCGTGCCCGACTGGGCGCAGGTGCGCTTCAGTGCGACGCCGCCAACCGTCGTCGCCAGCGTGGATGGTCAGCCAGCAGAGATCACTGCCGAAGGTGTATCGGTTCTCTCGGGCAACCATGACCTGACGCTCAATGCTGTAGGCTTTATGCCCGCAACCGTTGCATTGAACATTGTGGCGGGTATCGACCAGGATCTGGGCGCTATCGCCCTCATACCCGCAGATGCCACGCTCACTTTAACCAGTACGCCTGCTGGCGCAGGGGTAACCGTCGACAGCACCTTTGTTGGACTGACCCCGCTGGTATTGCCACTCAGTCCCGGAGAACGCCACGGTATTAGCCTCTCTAAGGCTGGATACCGCGCAGCCAGTCTCTCCCTCACGATGAAGCGGGGTGAGACGACCAGCCGCACGGTCACCTTGGAGCCCGAACTGGGTGAGGTCCGCTTTGCCATTGAACCCAGCGCAGCCGAAGTCTTCATTAATGGCGAAACAGTAGGCACCGGAAGCCGGACACTCTCTCTACCGGCGGTGCAACAGCGCGTCGAAGTGCGACTCGCGGGGTACGCAACGTTCGAGACGGAGGTGCTACCTAAACCGGGTCTAGGGCAGCAGATTGTCGCGACACTGCTCACTGAAGCCGCCGCGCGCAAGGCGGCTATGACGCCCACCCTCACTACGCCGCTGGGTCAAACCCTGGTGCTCGTTGATCCGGCTGCCGAGACACAGAATCCCTTCACGATGGGGGCTTCCCGGCGCGACCCGGGACGGCGCGCCAATGAGGTTGAACACCCCGTCGAATTGCGGCGCGCCTTCTATATCGCCAGCACTGAGACCACCAACGTCCAGTTTCGACAATTTGAAGCGGGCCACGATTCAGGTCTCATTGAAAGCTACTCTCTCGATCGCGATCACCAGCCGGTAGCGGGTATCAGCTGGCAGCAGGCGGCAAGCTTTTGTAACTGGCTCAGCCGGCTTGAGGGTCTGCCACCCTTCTACCGCGAGAATCAAGGCATCATCATCGGCTTTAACCCCAGCAGCACCGGCTATCGTTTGCCAAGCGAGGCTGAATGGGCGTTTGCGGCCCGGGTGGACGGCGATTCATTGCGACGTTTTGCCTGGGGCAATGATTTCCCGCCGACGACGATTGCCACCAATGTGGCCGATAACACCTCGGCGCTGGTCACCGGCCGAATTCTGAACGGCTATACCGATCAGTTTGTCGTGTCGGCGCCAGTCGGCAGCTTCCCGGCCAACCATCGCGGACTGCATGATATGGGTGGTAATGTGGCCGAGTGGGTACACGACGGTTATCGCATTCCCTCTGCCAACGCAGAGCTCGGCATTGATCCACTGGGCACGCAGCGCGGCGACAACTACACTATTCGGGGTGGCAGTTGGGCGCTGAGCCGCTTGTCCGAGTTGCGACTGACCTTTCGGGATTACGGAGAGCGGGGGCGAGATGATCTCGGGTTCAGGATTGCGCGTTATGCAGAATAAACCTTATTTACCTTGGCGCGTGACAGGAGCCCTTACTGCGATACTCTGGGCTTTGGCGGCGACGACTGCGAGCACGCAAAACGCGTCAGAGAACGACGAACCAGTCGGTAATGCCGCGACCGGCACTGCCACCGAGTCGGTAGAAGAAGTGGCAGACAACCCCGCAGCTAATAATCCCGGTAACGCGCTTGACTATGAACCCACCGAATCGATTTCCGAGGACCTCTCAGTGTCCTTTCCCGTCGATATCTGAGCCCGACAGGAGCCCGCCATGAAGCTGCGTTTACCCTCGGAATTTCTCTATCAAGTCTTTGCCCTGCTATTTGCCGTGATTGTGGTGCACGCCGCCTACGTGGGCGTGATTCGCCCCAGCGCCGACTCACAGTTGGCGATTCAAGCCGCGCAGCAGGCGGCCGGAGAGGCGCCTACAGGCAATCGGTCACTGGCTATCGTTATCAAGGATTACGAGCAGGAAGCCTGCTTCATTCTGATGCTTTGGGCACTGGCGATCATGGGGCTCAAGGCGTCGCGTACTCGGGCAGAGGGGCACATGCTGAACCGCGAGCTGGTCGCCATTCCGGAGGGAACCAGCATTCTCCCGAGAGACGCGCGCGAGCAATCTCGCTCGCTGGAGGCGCTCCCGGTAGAGGAGCAAGACTATCTTCTGCCCCGGGCGCTGGCTAATGCGCTGAGCCGTTTTACCACCACGGGCAGTATTCCAGCAGTCTCTGATGCGGTTCGCGAGCAATGTGATATCGAAGCAGACCGTCTCGACTCGGAACTGTCGATGGTGCGTTACATTTCCTGGGCCATTCCGTCGATCGGCTTCATCGGCACCGTGCGCGGTATCGGAGACGCGCTAGGTCAAGCCTATAAGGCCGTTGAAGGCGATATTTCGGGTGTGACCGTCAGCCTTGGTGTGGCCTTTAACAGCACCTTCGTGGCACTGGTGCTGTCAATCATTATCATGTTTGCGCTGCACCAGTTGCAGCTGTCGCAGGAGCGGCTGGTACTCAACACCCAGCGCTACATCGATCGTCATCTGCTTCGGCACCTCTCGGTACCCCGCGGCTAATGCCACTTCTCGACTGCAACGACGCCTCGCTGCGCCTGTGGCGCGATGGTCTGGACACGTGGTCGCCCGGGTTCGCCTGGTTCAGCGACGGCCGTTATCAATTCGGTGAACTGGCATGGCAACAAGCGCGCCGCGCGCCGCGAGAGATCAATAATCGCTATTGGCACCGGCTCTCTACTCAGAACCTCAGCCCTGCATTGGGCCCAGCCAGGCACACCGCTGACCTGGTCCATGCGCACCTTGAGAGCCTTCTGAGCAATGTCAGCGGAGAACTCACGCTGGCCATCCCGGGAGCAATGGAGTCGCAACAGCTGTCGCTGTTATTGGGTATTTTGCAGACGCTGCCCGTAAATATCAGCGCGGTAGCGCATCGCAGCGCGCTGGTGGGTGGCGCAATGGGTCAATCCTGTGCCCATGTCGAACTGCAGTTGCATCAGACCTGCATCACGCCCGTCTCGGTAGAGCGCGGCGTGGCGAGTGCCGGCGAGACGCAAATACTGCCCGGCCACGGGTTATTGGGCCTGATGGACGACGTCGCGGAACGCATTGGAGAGCAATTCGTTGCCCAGACCCGGTTTGATCCGCAGCGGCGCGCTGACACCGAACAAACCCTGTACGAGCAGATCCCCGAACTGCTTCGATCTCTGGCGACGCTGAGTGAAATCAGTCTTACCGTTGAAGGTCATACCGCGCGGATTACTGCCGATGCCCTGCGTCCCGTAGGCGCCGCGTTTAGTCATGCCCTCGTACCGATTCTTCCTCAGCAGATCCCTCATATCGCGTTAGATACCCTGTTGGCAGTGTTACCGGGACTCAGCCTGCCCAGCGACACCAGCACGGTAGAGACTGAAGTGATCCCCGCCGTTGCGAGCGCCATGACGGTGCCCGAGGGGGAGCTCATTTTTCAACGCGAGGCCCCCTGCCTGGAAAAAACACGGCCGCCCGCCGAGTCGCCCCAATCGGGCTCAAGCGCAGCGACACCGGCAAGACAGGCCGGAGCGCCTCCCGTCGCAACCCATCAACTCGTGGCCGGCCGCGCGACCCCCCTGATTATCGGGACACGCATCGCAGACGGTGTGATGGTCTCGGGGAATGGCGAACTCACCATCGCGGCAAACCTCGCGGTGCATCTGAATGACCAGCCCGCCGACGGCGTGATCGCAGTGAACGCCAGTGATCGGCTCAACGTGGGTGGGGTCGAGGTGCACTTTATCGCCGTGGAGTCCTGAACCATGGCGCGTCGCAAGCGACAGTCCTCCACCTTCAATCTCAGTTTTCTTGACATCATGTCCTGTGGTTTCGGTGCCGTCGTGCTCGTCTTTCTGATCATTGACCACTCCCTCGAAGTCGAGATCCGCAGCGTCAATGCCGAGGTGCTCTCCGAGGTCAATCTCCTCGAGGAAGATATCCGTGAGGGTGAAGCCGGGCTGGTGCGCCTGCGCAATGCCCTCGATGAGGCGGATCTGAACATCGTCGAGGCGGATGGCCTGGCCCGACGCATGACCGAAGAACTCGACGAATACGAAGCGTTGATTGCGTCCATAGAAGAATCCGGCGTCAGTGACAGTGACGCCATCGCCAAACTGCAGGCCGAGATCAACCAGCTTGAAGAAGAAATCCAGCTGCTTGAGGAGGCCTCTGAGGCGGAAGCGGGGCGCAGCGCCCGAGAGTTTGTAGGAGAAGGTAACCGCCAGTACCTGACGGGGCTCAACCTTGGCGGGCGACGCATCGCCATTCTGGTTGACACCTCTGCAAGCATGCTCGCCAACCAACTGGTCAACGTGATTCGACTCCGCAATATGGACCGCGAACTCCAGAAAAAAGCGGGCAAGTGGACGCGCACCCTCGATACCGTCAACTGGCTGACTGCTCAGCTGCCTGTCAGTGCACAGTTTCAGGTCATGACGTTCAATACCGAGGCCTCCCCGGCACTCGAAGGAACAGAGGGTCAGTGGCTAGAGGTGGCGGATACACCCAAGTTAGAGGCGATCAGCCTCGCACTTCAGGAACAGGTTCCTGCCGGCGGCACGAGTTTGCACAACGCCTTCGCCGCACTCGCCGCACTGCCAAGCCCCCCCGACAATATTTTTCTGTTAACCGATGGTTTGCCGACGCAGGGAGAGCGGTCGCCTCGGGGCAGTCGGGTCAGTGGCAACGAGCGCCTTAAGCACTTTCGCGAAGCAATCAGGCGACTGCCATCGGGCGTACCGATCAATACGATCCTTTTCCCAATGGAAGGCGACCCCATGGCTGCCTCGGAATATTGGCAGCTGGCGAGAGCCTCCAATGGCAGCTTCATGTCACCGTCCGTCGATTGGCCATAGGGATCTGAGATGCGAGCAAGACGCGCCCCCGCCGAGTTCTCATTGTCCTTTCTGGATGTGATCTGCTGTGGCTTCGGCGCGGTGATCCTGCTGTTGATGATTACCAAGACGGTTCAGCCTCAGGTCATCGAGCAGGCTATGGTCGACGCCGAGTCAGCGGTATCGAAATTGACCGAGCAGCTCTTCGAGATTCGCGGTGAAACGACCATTATCAACCGGGATCTCAACGTCAAACGCGAGCAGATCTCGGAATATGACGAGAAGATTGCCATCCTGCAGGGCACACTGGCTCGCACCCGGTCCGAGTACGACGCACTCAGCACCTCCCAAAATGCCAACGCCATTATCCGTGAGCAACTCGCCATCGCGCGTCAGAAGCTGTCAGAGGAAGAGTTGCGCCTGTTAGGGCGAAACGCTGAAAAAAAGAATCAGTTGATCGGCGGCATACCCGTCGACAGCGAGTACATCATTTTCATTATCGACACCTCGGGCTCGATGTTCTCCTACGCTTGGGAACGCATGCTTCAGGAGATGGAGGCCACCCTGAATATTTATCCGG
>CALKEI010000183.1 GCA_938085095.1 uncultured Luminiphilus sp.
GAGGCGGTCGAAGCAGAAGGGCCAGAAAGTGACGTGCCGGTCATAGACTTTGACTCGGAGGGTGACATACCCTTTGACGAAGCACCCCCCGCCAGCGGGGAGTGACAGTTCAATAAGCGGAAGTGGTGGAATTGGTAGACACGCTATCTTGAGGGGGTAGTGGCCTATGGCTGTGCGGGTTCAAGTCCCGCCTTCCGCACCAATCTTTGACGAGGCTCCCACATCGGGGGCCTTTTTTGGTTTTGGTGCTGTTGAACTGTTTGGTGGCAGTGGAAGTCTCGTCCAGTGCGCGCACTCTTCCCGCGTCGGAAGAGGCGCTCGATGGCTGGACCCATCGCCCAGACTCGTTAAGGCGCTTGCAGGCAAAGTGTCTGATGAAGCTGTATTGATCACCGGCGCTACCCTGTTTCTCTAAAAAGCCAGTGGTTCTTCTCGGTAAGAGGGGTTTTTATTCGGGTTGACGGCATGAGCCTCGGTTCCTATACTCCCGCGCCTCTGATGGTCGTGCATGCACAACCATGACGCCTGCGGCGAAGGGTCCATTGGATCCTCTGACGCATTAAAAGGGGGCGTTTACTGAGAGTATTGATGCGGGGTGGAGCAGCCTGGTAGCTCGTCGGGCTCATAACCCGAAGGTCGTCGGTTCAAATCCGGCCCCCGCTACCAATTCGATGGCAGCTCGTTGCTCGCTGACCATCGCATCGGAAGCCCCTTTTGGGGCTTTTTTGTGGCCGTGTGAAAGGTGGCCTGAGGGAGATAGACATGTCGGGCAAGGAAGCGCAGTTGACGCAGCTGTTGCAGCCGACGATAGAGGCGATGGGGTACTCGCTCTGGGGCATAGAACTGATTTCCCCCGGCAGACGGCCTACGCTTCGTCTCTACATAGACGCCGAGAGTGGTGTCGATGTTGATGATTGTGCTCAAGTGAGCCATCAAGTGAGTGGGGTGTTGGATGTAGAGGACCCCATTAGCGGTGAATACACCCTTGAGGTGTCCTCGCCAGGGGTGGATCGCCTGTTGTTCCACCTCGACCATTATCTGGCCTATGTAGGGGAGATAATTGATATTCGGCTGAGATTGCCGGTAGACGGCAGAAGGCGCTTTAAAGGCCCCCTGCTTTCGGCAGATAACGAGACGATCGTTGTGAGTGTCGATGACCATGAATTCGAGTTGCCAATGCGATCGGTAGATCGTGCGAAGGCACATCCCAGGCTGGAAATCGGTCAGGGAAAAAAGTGATGTGGTACCAACTTGAGGGGAGTCCGATAACGATGAGGCTGTCCAGAAAAGTGAGAGCGAAAAGATGAACAGAGAAATTTTGATGGTGGCTGAGGCGGTATCAGCCGAAAAGGGCGTAGCCGAGGATATTATCTTCGAGGCGATCGAGTTGGCGTTGGCGACAGCCACTAAAAAGCGCTACGACGAAGACGCAGATATTCAGGTCAGCATCGACCGGGAGTCAGGCGACTATGTCACCAAGCGTATTTGGTTGGTGATGCCTGACACGGAGCTCGCTCTGTTGGGGACCCAGTTTACGACCGAGGAAGCCGCTGAGGTTGATGCCTCGTTGAAACCCGGCGACTACCATGAGGAGACGGTCGAGAACGTCGACTTTGGTCGTATCGCGGCGCAGACGGCGAAGCAGGTGATTGTGCAGCGCGTGAGGGATGCCGAGCGAGCCCAAATTGCGGATGAGTACAGCGGTCGCGAGGGCGAGCTGCTCGCGGGCACAGTGAAGAAAGTGACCCGTGACAATATCATTGTAGATCTTGGCAACAACGCAGAAGGTCTGTTGCCCCGGGGAGAACTGGTCGGTCGCGAGACGTTTCGTATCAATGATCGGGTGCGGGCGATCCTTACCGAGATCAATACCGAAGCCCGCGGTCCGCAGCTCATTCTCTCGCGCATCTGCCAAGAAATGCTGGTGGAGTTATTCAAGATTGAGGTGCCGGAAATTTCTGAAGGTGTTATTCAGATCAGAGCGGCCGCCAGAGATCCTGGGTCCCGTGCAAAGATTGCGGTCAAAACGGGCGATCAGCGTATCGATCCGGTGGGAGCCTGCGTGGGCATGCGTGGGTCGCGCGTCCAGGCCGTTTCCAACGAACTCGACAATGAGCGGGTCGACATTATTCTTTGGGACGATAACGCGGCCCAGCTGGTGATCAACGCGATGTCTCCGGCCGAGGTCGAATCCATTGTCGTCGATGAAGATAACTCCACCATGGAGGTGGCGGTGGCGGAAGATAACCTCGCCCAGGCGATCGGCCGTGGTGGTCAGAATGTCAGGTTGGCGTCGGATCTGACCGGCTGGACCATCAACGTGATGAGCGTGGATGAGGCGATCGAAAAGCAGGAGACAGAGGCGGGAGAGGTGATTGAACGCTTCATGACGGCACTGGATATCGACGAAGACATTGCCACGGTGCTGGTTGAGGAAGGCTTCACGACGCTCGAAGAAATTGCCTATGTTCCGCTTGAAGAGATGAACGCGATCGAGGGTTTCGACGAGGAGATCTCTGAAGAACTACGAGCACGCGCAAAGGATGCCCTGCTGACGCTTGCGATTGCCTCTGAGGAGGAGCTCGATGCCCGCGAACCTGCTGAGGATCTGCTGACAATGGACGGTATGGATAAGCACCTTGCTTATGTCCTTGCGAGTCGTGGGATCGTCACCATGGAAGACCTTGCGGAGCAGGCGGTAGACGATTTGATGGATATTGAAGAAATGACAGAAGAGCGTGCAGCAGAGGTCATTATGACCGCGCGCGCCCCTTGGTTCGCTGAGGAGGAAGAGGCGACCGCTTGACTGGGTCATGCGGTGAGGCACTTCAGGTACTGAGCGGTTAGGGAGAGAGACATGGCACAAGTGACAGTAGAGCAATTGGCGGAGACGGTGGGTGCATCGGTAGACCGATTGCTTTCGCAAATGAAAGATGCGGGTTTGCCCCACGCTGCGGCTGATGAGGCTGTGTCTGAGGAAGATAAGCAGACACTGCTCGCGCATCTTAAGCAGAGTCATGGCGAGCGCGAGGGTGCACCCAGAAAAATCACTCTGAAGCGAAAGTCAGTCAGCACATTACGCGCTGGCGGAGCCGGCAAGCGGACCGTCAATGTCGAGGTGCGGAAAAAGCGGACTTACGTCAAGCGTGAGGATGCTGCTGAGTCGCTGGAACCTGAAGCTGAGATGGACTTGGAAGGCGCAGCAGACGTTGCAGACGTTGCTGAGGCGCCAGCCTCGACGGCAACACCCGAACCCGAGGTGGCAGTACCGCCGCCGATCGATGAACCTGACACCGATGACCCAGAGGTGCTGCGGCAGCGAGCGGCCGCCCGCCGTAAGGCGGAAGATCAGGCGCGGCAGCTTGAGTTAGAGGCAGCGGCGAAAGCCCGCGCCGAAGAGGCCGCGAGGCAGGCTGAGGAAAAGACGATTCAGCCCACCGCAAAAGAGACTGACCGTAAACCCAAACGCTTGCATGCTGCACCGTCGAAAGAAGGTGCGGCCGCTCCGCGAGATGAGCTGCGTCGTCGGCCCGGAAAAGGGCGTCTGGAGCGAGGTGGCGTTCCCGGCGCGCGCGGTAAGCAGCGTGGGCATAACCTCTCGATGACTGATCTAGAGGCCGCATCAGCCGGAGTGGCAAGACGTCGGGGAGGCCGACGCAAGAAGCTGTCGGATGAGCCTAATCAGCACGCTTTTGAGCAGCCTACCGAAAAAATTATTTATGACGTGAACGTCCCTGAAAACATAACGGTGGGCGATCTGGCCCAGCAAATGGCGGTTAAGGCCGGAGCAGTCATCAAAGAGTTAATGAATCTTGGCGTGATGGCCAATATCAATCAGATGCTCGATCAGGATACTGCGACTCTGGTGGTCGAGGAGCTGGGGCATCGCGTCGTCCTCAAAAGTGCTGAGGAGGTCGAGGAGCGGCTTGAAGAGACGCTCACCAGTCAAGAGGGGACTCCCGAACCTCGGGCTCCGGTGGTAACCGTTATGGGTCATGTTGACCACGGTAAAACCTCGCTGCTCGATTATATTCGTGAGTCACGGGTTGCAAGTGGCGAAGCGGGTGGAATCACCCAGCATATCGGCGCGTATCACGTGAAAACCGGTAAGGGGATGATTACCTTCCTCGATACGCCCGGCCACGCTGCCTTTACTGCGATGCGCGCTCGGGGTGCCAAGTCGACCGATATCGTCATTTTGGTGGTGGCCGCCGATGATGGCGTGATGCCTCAGACTGAAGAAGCGGTTCAGCACGCGAGAGCCGCAGGGGTTCCGATTGTTGTTGCGGTCAATAAAATGGATAAGGAAGGTGCTGACCCCGAGCGGGTCAAGACCGAGCTGGCCGCGAAGGAAGTCATCCCCGAAGACTGGGGTGGTGATACGCAATTTATTCCGGTGTCGGCGCATACCGGCCAGGGTATTGATGAATTACTGGAGTCGCTGTTGTTGCAGTCAGAGCTGCTCGAGTTGACGGCGCCTGCTGACGTGCCAGCTTCTGGCATCGTGATCGAGTCACGTCTGGACAAGGGCCGAGGCGCGGTCGCGTCGTTGTTGATTCAGCAGGGTACCTTGAAGCAAGGGGATATTGTGCTGGCCGGTTTACAGTACGGGCGAGTGCGCGCGATGCTTGACGAGAACGGCGCACAGATTCAAGAAGCCGGTCCGAGTATCCCGGTTGAGGTACTGGGTCTTGACGGCACTCCCGACGCGGGCGACCCAATGGTTGCCGTGGAGAGCGAGAAAAAAGCCCGAGAGGTTGCGGATTTCCGTCAGGACAAGATGCGCTCCTCGAAGCTTGCGCGTCAGCAAGCCGCCAAACTCGATAATATGTTCGAGACGATGACGGCGGGATCAGTTGAAACCCTGAACCTGATCATTAAAGCTGATGTTCGTGGTTCGTTCGAAGCGCTTCAAGGCGCGCTGGCTGACTTGGGCAATGATGAGGTCAAGGTCAATATCGTATCTGGCGGTGTGGGCGGTATCTCTGAGACGGATATCAGTCTGGCGATGACGAGCTCGGCTATTATCATCGGGTTCAATACTCGCGCAGACAGCAAGGCTCGTGCGACGGCTGAAAACGAGGGTGTAGAGATCCGTTACTACAACGTGATCTACGATCTGATCGATGACGTGCGGGCGGCACTCTCCGGAATGCTCTCGCCAGAGATGCGTGAGGAAATAGTAGGGATCGCAGAAGTACGAGACACCTTCCGGTCGCCCAAGTTTGGCCAAGTTGCTGGCTGTATGGTCATCGAAGGGACGATTTATCGTTCCAAGCCTATTCGCGTGCTGCGTGATAACGTGGTGATCTACGAGGGTGAGCTTGAGTCCCTGCGTCGCTTCAAGGACGACGCTAACGAAGTGCGTAATGGTACCGAGTGCGGCATTGGCGTGAAGAACTACACCGACGTGAAGGTGGGTGACCTCATAGAGGTATTTGACGTCAACGAAATCGCTCGAAGCCTCTGAAGGCAGCCACCATGGGTAAGGAGTTTGAGCGGACTGAGCGCGTCAGCCATTTCCTGCACGAGGAACTAGCACGATTGCTCCAGAACTCCGTACGAGACCCCCGCGTTGAAGAGGTGAGTCTGACCGGCGTTGAGGTCAGTCGGGATTTGTCTCACGCCAAGGTGTTCTACACCTTAATGAATGACACGACGCCCCAGGAGCGGTCAGAGATTACCGCTGTGCTGGCGAAGGTCTCCGGTTTTCTTCGCTCCCAATTGGCGAAGGCGTCTGCGATGCGAACAGTGCCTCGTATCAGCTTCCGTTTCGACGAGAGTGTCGGCCGCGGCCGCGACATGGAGAGCTTGCTGCAAGAAGTACGCCGAGCTGATGCGGACCTGCATGGAAGTGCATCGACAGATTCTGACTTTGATGCTGATGCTGACGCCCCGGGCTGACGATGGCACGCCGTCGTAAAGGAAGACAAATAGACGGCTTGTTGGTGCTGGATAAACCACCGGGTGTGTCGTCAAACGGTGCTTTGCAACAGGTTAAGCGACTTTATGGTGCCGCCAAGGCGGGTCATACCGGGAGCCTTGACCCATTAGCTACGGGCGTGCTCCCACTGTGTTTTGGCGAGGCCACCAAGTTCTCTCAGTTCCTGCTCGACGCCGACAAGGGGTATCTCAGTACTTTTGTGCTCGGTATTGGCACTGATACCGCGGATGCCGACGGAGAGATCATCGCGCAGGCCTCTGCCACTGGAGTTACGGTGGATAGGGTTACCGAGGCTATGAAGCCGTTGATGGGCGCTATTGAGCAGGTGCCCCCAATGTATTCAGCCCTGAAGGTCGACGGACAGCCGTTGTACAAGCGCGCTCGGGCGGGCGAGCAGGTTGAGCGAGCGCCCCGATCCGTGACCATCCACCAGTTCGAGCTGGTGTCGTTTGCACCCGGAGAGCAGGTTGTCGTGAAAGTTCAGATCCTCTGTAGCAAGGGGACTTATGTGCGGTCGTTGGCCGAAGATCTTGGTGCCGCGCTTGATTTGCCCGCCCATGTGAGCGAGCTGAGAAGATGTCAGTCGGGCCCCTTTAATTTGAGCGACACCGTGACATTGGACACGCTGTTGGCAGTGAAAGAG